>CAZDYN010000007.1:0-21414 GCA_964509635.1 uncultured Nitrosomonas sp.
CAAAAGACATCTATGTCAATGAACAGCTCAATCTGTTCATCATGCGCGACACCCTGGAAGCGGTTCGTTTGGTGGAGCGGCTGGTGTCATTAAATGATATGGCGGAACCGGAAGTCATGCTGGATGTCGCAATTCTTGAAATTGCCCGCACTAATGATTTTCTGCTGGGACCAAAATTTCCTACATCAGTTACATTCAGCGGATTGACGGGAGTGGGTGCGGCTGCTCCTCCTGCGACAGCTATACTGAACCAAATTGGTTCTGGAGCGCTTGGTCTTAAAAGCTTTACCATCAATAATCAGGCGGTAATCGATTTTAAACAAAGTCTTTCAAATGCCGACATACTGGCCAATCCCAGGATCCGGGTGAGTAATCGTGAAAAAGCAAAGATTCATATTGGTGAGAAACGGCCATTTTTCACGGCTAATGTTCAACCGGGTATTAATTCCATCGTTACTTCAACGCCGACTTTTATCGATTTAGGAGTCAAGCTGGATGTTGAACCCCGTATCGGATTAAATAATGATGTGACGATGAAGATTACGCTGGAAGTGAGCAATAGGACGGGGGATCTGGCAGGCCCGAGTGGTGCGACCGCACCGATTGTCGGAAACCGGAGTGCTGAAACCATATTGACATTGAAAGATGGCGAAACGCAGGTGTTGGCTGGGCTTATTGATAACAGGGAAACAAGATCGGTAGGTGGGCTTGCAGGATTATTAAATATCCCCGGATTGGATAGATTGACATCGAGTCAAAATGTTAACCGGACAAAAACCGAAATTGTGCTGTTGATTACCCCGCGCATCATTCGCAATATTCCCAAACCGAGCAACCTGGAAAGCGAATATCATTTTGGTACCGCCAGTGAAGCAGGGAAATTGCCGGTCTCCATTAAAAAGACGGATGCGCAGTCACTGGCTATGGCACCGACTGGCGGGGCAAGCCGTGGTGCCGTGAGAAATATGCCCGATGCTTTCGCGTCAGCCAGCGATCAAGCGGCTGCTCCTAATCCTTTTGAGCGAGTCGCATCGACCACGCCTTCTATCACTTTGCAAGCACCGACCAATGTTGGCCTGAACAAGGAATTCGCGGTAAATGTCCGGCTGGTGGGGGCAAAAGCGACCATGAATGCGGATGTGCAACTCAATTACGAAGCCAGTGTGCTGGAGGCGCTGGATAACGGAGAGAAATCAGGCGTGCGTTCCATCAAATTGGGTAGAGATCAGGCCTCCGGCATGGCCATGCAGTTACGCTTTAAGGTTATTGCGGCCAATCCCGGCACAACGGAGATTTATATCCAGAATATCACTGCGGAAGACATAGAAAATGGTGAATCAGTCGATGTGACAATGCCCGCGCCCATCACGATCAATCTTCAATAATCCGGCCGGGCATGAATTCATTGGGAGTTTCCCGGGAGCACAAGGGCTTCACGCTGATTGAGTTGATGATTGTTGTGGCCATCATGGCCATTCTGGCGACGGCTGCCATGCCCTTGCGCGAGCTCATGGTCAAACGTGAAAAGGAGCAGGAGTTGCGTGTTGCATTACGGCAGATACGCACGGCGATCGATGCCTACAAGCTGGCTACTGATGACGGGCGTGTCGCCAAGAAAGCCGATGAATCCGGTTATCCTCCGCGGCTGGAAGAATTGTTCATGGGCATTCCGGATGCCAAGAGCCCGGATAAAAAACTGATTTATTTTTTGCGCCGGTTGCCCCGGGATCCCATGTTTACCGATCTGGATGTGGCCGGTATAGAAAATACGCCGGCTGCGGATACCTGGGGTAAGCGCAGTTACGAAAGCCCTCCCGATAGTCCGAAAGAAGGCGATGATGTATTCGATGTTTATTCACGCTCGGAAGCCATCGGCCTTAATGGTATTCCTTACCGGGAGTGGTGATGAATAAATCCGGAAATCGCAAGTGCAGCGGATTCACACTGATCGAGTTATTGGTGGTCATGGCCATTATCGCCACGCTGCTGAGTATCGTGGCGCCACGCTATTTCAACTCGATCGACAAAGCCAAGGAAGCTGTCTTGCGGCAGGATCTCGGCGTCATGCGTAATGCCATCGATCAGTTTTATTCGGATACCGGCAAGTATCCGATGGATCTCATGGAGCTGGTGGATAAGGGATATTTGCGCGGTATTCCGGTGGATCCGTTTACCGAGAGCGATCAAAGCTGGATTGAAATGCCTCCCAGGAACGAAACGGAATCAGGTGTTTACGATGTTCATAGCGGTTATTCAGGGCGGGCGCTGGATGGGTCGTTTTATGAAGAATGGTAAGCGGCTCCGGCTTATCCGAATTTGCAAAGAACAGTAGCATGCCGCGGCGAGAAAGAGGTTTTGTCTACTTATGGGCCTTGTTTGCGGTCACCGTGGCGGGAATCGTGATGGCCGGGACAGGGCAGGTATGGCAGGTCAAATCACAGCGCGAAAAAGAAGCCGAGTTGATGTTTATCGGCGAGGAGTTCCGTAAGGCCGTCATGTCCTACTACAACAGCTCATCGGGCGCCAAGGAATACCCGAAATCATTGGAAGACTTGCTGCTGGATACGCGTACCCCCGCGATTAAGCGCCATTTGAGAAAAATCTACCTGGACCCGATGACCAACACCGCCGAGTGGGAAATGGTCGAGGAGCCTGCTCCCAATACCGGCTCGCTCGCGAGTGCCAGTGTCAGTGGAAGAATCATCGGCGTGCACAGCCTTTCGGAAAAGAAACCGATTAAGAAAGATAAATTTCCTGAACATTTCGCCAAATTCTCCGAGGCCAAAACTTACCGGGATTGGCAGTTTACTTATAAACCGGGTAGCGCCAATGCGCCGGGAGCGCCCGCATCGACATCCGCTCAGCCCAAACCGGGGACCGCGCCGGGAGCCCCGGCAACCGCGTCCCCCTTTGCGCCGCAATCTTCGCCGGCAACTACTAATGCTTCACCTTTCGCGCCGCAGTCCGCGCCAGCGGCGGGTGCAAAATCTCCGCCGCCGGGCTTTCCGGCAGCGCAATAACAAGAATCGTATAGCGCTATTCTTATTGGTAATAAAAGTAGTACATCATATGTACTGGAAAAGAAGTAGCCATTTCCCATATCTTCAACGTAAATTTAAGGTTAGTCTATCCACCTGTATAACACTCGGAATGTGGATATACGGAATGGGGGAAGTCCGTCATGGTTTTTGGGGAGCGACATGACGGATTTTTCCCATTTTCATAGTTTCAGGTTTGATGAGGCGTGCTTCTGCTGCAGCAATAAAGCAGGCGAAGCCGCCTGGTTTGTGCAAGTTTCCACTCTCACCATGTTGCGGTTCCGGAACCTGAATCTATTACCGGTCTTGATTTTGGAGTACCACAAGACTGTCGTCTGTTTCAATCGCAAGAATTGCTTGCCTCATTAAGTGTCTGTATTGCGGTAAGCCGTCACCTGAATTTCAATTTTCATGCGCGGATCGGATAACCCGGCAGCGAGCATCATCGCCGACGGCCTGACATCGCCCAGATACTTGCGCATAACCGGCCAGCATTTCTCGAAATCCTCGGCTTTGGGGAACACATACGTCACGCGCACCACGTCCTTCATGCTCGCTCCCGCCTGCTGCAACGCTGCCTCGATATTTTTGAAGCACTGTTCCGCCTGTTCCAGTAGATCACCGGAAATGGTCATTTTGCTGTAATCGAAGCCGGTCGTGCCGGATACCAGAATCCAGTTCCCCTCGACCACCGCGCGCGAATAGCCGATTTCCCGTTCAAATGTCGAACCCGAGCTGATGAGTTTACGTGCCATGTTATTGTGTCCTTTTTGTCTGATTTAAAAATCTTTGCGCCAGATACCCCTATAATTGCGCAACGCGCTTATTGTAAAACGAGTTACCGGACGGCGCTTTTAAATCTGTAATTGATTATGGCTATGACATTCTACTGGCATGACTATGAAACCTTTGGCGCTGATCCGCGGCGCGACCGGCCCGCGCAGTTCGCCGGGGTGCGCACCGATGCAGCGCTGAACGAGATGGGCGATCCGCTGGTGATCTTTTGCAAGCCGGCGCGCGACTTCCTGCCGCATCCGGAGGCCTGCCTGCTCACCGGAATTACACCGCAACTGGCCGATGCGCAAGGACTGCCGGAACCGGAATTTATTGCGCGCATTCATGCCGAGTTTGCGCAACCGGGTACCTGCGGCGTGGGTTACAACACGTTGCGTTTTGACGATGAAGTGACGCGCTTTACCCTCTATCGCAATTTCTACGATCCGTATGCGCGCGAATGGCAGCAAGGCAACTCGCGCTGGGACATCATCGATCTCGTGCGCATGACGTATGCCCTGCGCCCGGCCGGCATCAATTGGCCGCAGCACGAAGAAGGGCAGCCCAGTTTCCGCCTGGAGGATCTGGCGGCCGCCAATGGCATTCGGCATGAATCCGCGCATGATGCCTTGTCCGACGTGCGTGCCACCATTGCTTTGGCACGTCTGATGCGCACGCGGCAACCGCGTCTGTACGATTGGTTGTTGCAACTGCGCGATAAACGCAAGGCCGCAGCCCAGCTTGATTTGAATTCACATAATCCGGTATTGCATACGTCGCGTATGTATCCGGCCAAAACAGGCTGCACCACGCTGGTCATGCCGCTCATCACGGAACCGGGCAACAACAACAGCGTGCTGGTTTACGATTTGCGCCATGATCCGGAATTGTTTCTGCCGCTGGATGTGGATGGTCTGAGCCAGTTGCTGTTCACGCGCAACAATGAATTGCCCGAAGGCATGCAACGGCTGCCGGTGAAATCGGTAAAGATCAACAAATGCCCGGCGCTGGCGCCCAGGAATACGCTGGATTTTGATGCCGCCGGGCGCATCGCGCTCGATATGGAGTTGTGTTACCGGCATTGGCAAACACTGTGCGCTTATCCCGATTTCTTCCAGCGCGTGGCCGCCGCTTACACCAGCCGTGCGTTTGAACCGTCCGGCGATGTCGATGTGGCCTTGTATGACGGCTTTCTGGACAACGCGGATGCTGCATCGCTGGCGCAGATACGGCGCGCTTCACCGCAGCAACTGGCGAAAATGCGCTTTGATTTTCATGATCAGCGGCTGCCCGAATTGTTATTCCGCTATCGCGCCCGCAATTGGCCGGAAACCTTGACACCCGCGGAGATGGAACGCTGGGAACAAATACGCTTGCAACGCCTGATGCACGGCGATGGCGGCGGGAGTATTAATTTGGCCGAATTTTCTGCGCAGATTGCGTTGCTGCGTGAGACGCATAAAACCGATCGGAACGCTCAACAGATATTGGAGGCATTGGAGGTATGGGGAAGTTTATTAGGCTGAAATAAGAATTTCATCCAGTGTGGAAATCACAAGCTGCATGAAAAGCATGACAATTCAGAAACGATAATTCATCGTATGGCGCATCCGCAGTGCATGGAAGCCCATTACCCTGCCTTTGCTCGTGACACCATATCCTTTACCGCGGGTGTCATATTTACCGGCACAAGCTTAGTATCTTTATGGACATTCTGGAATACTCGAAATACTTCATCAGAGAAAGCTTGTCCAATTTCTTCAATTCCAGTGAAGTCAAGAATGACTGTTTTGAATTTCTCAAAACGAAATATCAATCTTTTTGCTTGCGATCTGGATACGAGTTTCTCGCCTTCGTATTGGCCCAATCGGACAGGAACAATTGTTTTGGCAAAAGTGTACTCTTCAGGTGCCGCGAATTTATCAAAAATTTCTTTTGTTGTGCGGGCGCTGTCATTCATCAGGCGCATAACTACCAATGTTCCCGGTGCATTTTTGGGGCGCTCGATCAAAATATCATCCAATCCGTCCTCATGCATAAAATGAAGACTCCCGGATCTGATATCAAAAAGATCGAATACTTTGCTGGAAAAGAATATTCCTTCACCGGAATGGTGCGCCGGGTCTGTTGTGAATTTTCCCTTTGCCAGTTCCAGAATTGCTTCGCGTGGATCATAAAGATTAAGTGCTTTCTGAATTTTATTGAAGATGCCTTCCCCATCATCAGCAACCCAAGCTTGAGTATATAAAGCATTTCGCACTATCCAAACTGTAATTTTATCTGAACCGGAATGGTCAATCGCATTGTTGATCATTTCAGTAAAGCCATAACGCCAAACATCGCGGATATTCTCTGGCAAGTCTTTCACTATCGGTGCAAATAGAGAAGACCACGCTCTATCTTCGGATAATCCCACCCTGTCGTATTCCTCATGAACACGGACCGTCTCAGTGAGGACATACTCAACACCGCGCCCGACACCATGCTTCGCAATCAGTCCTTTTGATATTGCGGTCCGTAATCTTGCGCTGGCTGATTGACGGGATATGCCCAGGCTGCTGGCCAATCTTGAGGAAACATTTTTTTTGGCATCGAAAACCAGTCTTAACAGGATACGAGTGGGTTCATCAATCAACATTGGGTCTATTAAAAATAAAGTTTACTTGGATTAATTGTAAGGTATAGGGCAATTAAATGTAAAGGTAATGGAAAATAAACGTAAAGATTGAACGAGAGAAACGTAAAGCATGCAACAAATTCAAACTGGGATAATACCCGCTGCTGCAAGAAAAATTCTGCAACCTATGATCGTGATAAAATCACAAAATTCCAGCTTAAATAACCTCCTGGATTTATCCATTTCCTGTTATGAAAAACGATTACCTTAAAAGAATACTGACCGCGCAGGTTTATGATGTGGCGATTGAGAGTCCGCTGGAGCATGTCGCCAATCTGTCCGGGCGCATTCATAATCAGGTGTTGTTGAAACGGGAGGATTTGCAGCAGGTTTTTTCTTTCAAGTTGCGCGGCGCGTATAACAAAATGATCAAGCTGCCGCCCGCGGTGCGCAACCGCGGTGTGATTGCGGCTTCCGCCGGTAATCATGCGCAGGGCGTCGCGCTGGCCGCCAAAAGGCTGAATTGCTGTGCCACGATCGTGATGCCGGTGACTACGCCGCAAATCAAAGTGAACGCGGTCATGGGGCATGGCGCTACGGTTGCCTTGCATGGCGACTCCTATAACGATGCGTATGAGCATGCCATCACGCTGGCGAAAGAAGAGCAAATCACGTTTGTTCATCCTTACGATGACCCGGATGTGATCGCCGGGCAGGGGACGGTCGGCATGGAAATTCTGCGCCAGCATACCGGGAATATTCATGCCATTTTCGTGCCGATAGGCGGCGGCGGGTTGATCGCCGGGATTGCGGCTTATGTGAAACGGTTGTATCCCAGAATCAAGATCATCGGTGTCGAGCCGGTAGATTCGGATGCCATGTACCGTTCATTGCAAAGCGGCCGCCGCATCAAATTGGCGCAGGTGGGTTTGTTTGCCGATGGCGTGGCGGTGCGGCATGTTGGCAAGGAAACCTTCCGTTTATGCCGCGAACTGGTCGATGAGGTGATTCTGGTCGATACCGATGCCATTTGCGCGGCGATCAAGGATGTGTTTGAAGATACCCGCACGATTCTGGAGCCTTCCGGCGCGCTTTCCGTCGCCGGTATCAAGGCGTATGTCGCACGTGAAAAAATCCTGCATAAAACGCTGGTTGCCATTGCATCCGGCGCCAATATGAATTTTGACCGTTTGCGCCATATTTCCGAACGCGCGGAGATCGGCGAGCAGCGCGAAGCGGTGATGTCGGTGACGATTCCGGAGCAGCCGGGCAGTTTCAAGAAGTTCTGTAATTTACTGGGTGCCAAAAGTATTACCGAATTTAACTACCGTTATTCCGATGCGAAAGTGGCGCATGTTTTTGTCGGCGTGTCGGTGCGCAATCAGGAAGAAACGCAGAAACTGATCGGTGAGTTGCGGCAAAGCGGTCTGGCCACGGAGGATATGAGCAATAACGAAATGGCCAAGCTGCATGTGCGTCATCTGGTCGGCGGGCGGGCGCACGCAATCAAAAATGAAATTGTTTACCGCTTTGAATTTCCCGATCGTCCCGGCGCGTTGATGAACTTTCTCAACAACATGACCCATAACTGGAACATCAGCCTGTTCCATTATCGTAACCATGGCGCCGATTACGGCCGCGTGCTGATCGGCATTCAGGTGCCGCCCGAGGAGAAATCCGGTTTTAAAGCCTACCTGGATCAACTGGGCTATCATTATTGGGACGAAACCAGGAATCCCGCGTATAAATTATTCCTCGGATAATCCGGCAGACTCCAGCTTCACATCCAGCGAAATCCGGATAAGCGCCTGTGCAAGCGCTTATCCGGGTTTTTTCTAAAAGACCTTGTTTTCCGGGTCTTATTCCGTTTTTGATCGAGCACGCCAGCGGTTAAGCTACCGCCTGGCATCCGTCATTTTGATGCCGCCCCGTCATCAAAAAAGCCCGGATAGCCCAGCAAATCCGGCTTAAAGCTGGAGAGCGCAATGGAAAACAATTTTTCTAAATTCGGATTGACAACCGGTCTGGTTGCTTTGGGTAAAAAACTGCCGGTCATCGCGGTATCCGCGAAGAAAAATATTCCCCGGACTGCTTCCCTGTTAGACAATAACCGGATGCCGGGCGGCATTGTGATGCTTTTCACGGTTCTGCTGCTGATCACGTTGATGATCAGCGTGCGGCAAGCCAGACACACTACGATCCAGCCGGAGCTTGTGGCGCAGTTACGCATTCAGCATGAGCGCATGGCGAATGCGGCGCAACAGGCATTGCTGGGTAACGCAGCAGCCTTTACGCAATTGCAGGACAGCCGGAATCAGTTCAATCATGTCATGACTCTTTTGTCGCAGGGCGGTTCGTATCATGAACGCACCGTGCCCGGTGCGGATGGTGCGCTGGCGCAAAGTCTGGATGCTTATTTTAAAAACTGGCAGCTGGAGGAAAAACAGATTCAATCGGTTTTGAGCCGGCAGGAATCTTTACAGCAGTTCAACGGCAGCATGAGAGCGATCGCTATTGCCCAAAGCCAACTGGCCAGACGCATCGAAGAACTCACCGGACGTATGGCGGAAAGCGGAAATCTGGCGCAGGAAATGCGCACGGTGGAAGTAATCAAGATGCATACGCGCAATGTGGCGCAGAACATTAAAATGCTGTTGCCGGTGGTGGCGCCGCTGGCGGAAATTACCGCGCAACTGACCCAGGATCACGCGCAGATTTCAGCGATCATGCAAACCTTGAGTCAAGGCAATAACGGTCTTGGCGCGATTTCCGGCAGGAATGAAGCGATCCAGGATTTGTTGTCGCATGTTTATTCGCTGCTGAGAAGATTTGATGACCATTTGCATGTGATCCGCAAAGAGATTCCCGCCGTGACGGCGATCGAATCAGCGATCGAGCAAGTTGCCGGCAACAGCGCGGCCATGCACGCTATGAACCGGGCGCTGGACGATGAAATCCGGCAGCAAAATAGCCATGCGGCAGCGCTACTCGATGCGCTGATGACAGTATTCGGCGCGTGCGCGGCGCTGGCTTTGGTCTTTCTGATCCGGTCGGTGCGCCGGAATGCGCATTATCAGGATCTGGCCAGCAGGAATGAAGTCGAGAAAGCGCACAAGGCGATTGTGACGCTTCTGGACGATATGAAAAAGATCGCCGATGGCGACCTGACCGTCCGGACGGATATCACGAACCCGATGACCGGCGCCATCGCCGATGCCATCAACTGCACCATTGAGGAATTGCATACACTGGTGGAGCAGGTCAATCAGGCAGGCGCGCTGGTTGTGCAGGCGTCCAATCAGGCGCAACAGGTGTCATCCGGATTACTGAACGCGGCGCAGCAGCAGACAGCCAAAATTGAACAAACCACGCTTGCGGTTATCGGCATGACGGAATCGACCGGCGAGATATCGGATATGGCGGCGGAATCCGCCAAGGTTGCCAAACAATCGCTGGCCACGGCGGAAAAAGGCGCGCTCGCCGTGCGTGAATCCATCGCCGGAATGAATGAAATCCGCGCGTATATCCAGGATACTTCGAAACGGATCAAGCGTCTGGGAGAAAGCTCGCAGGAAATCGGCGAAATTGTTGCATTGATCACCGGTATCACTGATCAGACCAATGTGCTGGCTCTCAATGCAGCCCTCCAGGCCACCGCCGCTGGTGAGGCGGGGCATGGATTTACCGTGATCGCGCAGGAAGTGCAGCGGCTTGCCGAACGGTCGGCGGAAGCCAGCAAACAAATCAGTGAATTGATCATCACTATTCAGGGCGACACGCAGGATGCCATCGCGGCGATGGAACGCAGCACGCTCGGCGTGGCCAAAGGCGCCCAGCGTTCCGATGCGGCCGGGCGGGCGCTGGAAGAAATCGAAGCGGTGTCAAAACAGCTGGCGCAATGGGTCACTCATATTTTTGAGGTTACCACTACGCAAACCCGGGCCGCGCATAAGGTGGTTGCCAATATGGAAGAAATTCTTCATATTACCCGGCAGACGGCCGAGGGAACGCTGAAAACCACGGGGTCAATCAAGCAAATCACGGGATTTGCGTCCGAGCTGAAAGCATCGGTGTCCAATTTCAAGGTGTGATGCTGTTTTTTTCGATTTCAATATGGATTGATGATACTTACCAATGAGCGCGCAACCGAAACTTAATATTTCTTCGATCATCGGCATCAAGGAAGGCATTTATCAAGTCTTCGCATTGATTGACCAGAACCTGGAAGTGTATAGCCAGCACACCGGCAATGCCAATCTGATCGTGGATTGCCGCAACTATATCCATCAACTGGACGGTTTGCTTGAAATGCTGGGCTTGACCAGCATCACGATAGTCACCGGAAAAATGGAGCAATTGGTCGAAGCGCTCATTCACAAGAGAATTGCACCGGATCAACCTGTTTTCGATGCGCTGAAGCAATCCACCCAGGCATTGCTTTACTATCTGAACGAGATAATCGATGGCGCCGGGGAAAATCCGCTGCGTCTGTTTCCGGCGTATCGCGGTTTAATGCAGGCATACGGTTTTGAGAATGCGCCCGAAAGCGATTTATTTTTTCCGCGGCTAACGGCGCATCCGTCATTAAAGGCCGAAGCCGCGCATATTAACGCTTTTGCCGCGAAAACCCTGGCCAGGCAGTTGGGTGTCGAGTATCAGGCCGGTTTGCTGAAATGGTTGCGCGATCCGTCGAATCAAGCCGGTCTGCAGCAAATGGCTGCGGTTGTCAATCAGATCGAGGCATTTCCGGGAACCACGGAGGCGCGTGCTTTCTGGTGGGTGGCCGCCGGTTTCCTGGAGGATTTGCTGCAATGGGAAGGCAGCCGGATCGATCTGCCGGTGCGCCGTTTGTGCGGCAAGATTGAGCAAGCCATCCGCCATCTGGCTGTGGAAACGCCCGGCAATACCTCACTGTTAATGCGTGAACTGCTGTATCACATCGCGCACAGCGAATCGGCCAGCCAGCGCATCCACGCTATCAAGAGCAGTTATACCTGGCCCGGTCAGGCGCAAGACGAAGATACACCGACCTTCGAACAATCGGAGGCCATGCGCCCCGTTCTGGACATGCTGCGCAGCACGCTGATGCAGGCTAACGATATCTGGCGTGAATTTTGCGCCGGGCAACAGGAAAGTCTGGCTTCATTACTGGAGTATGTCGACTGGCTCGGTCATCAAGCACGGCAAACCGGATGCGCGCCGTTGGAGAAATTGATCGATGCCATCGGTGGCACGGTCACGTGTTTGCATGATCAGCCGCAGGATACGAGTGAAGAGCTGGCCATGGAAATGGCGACTGCGTTACTGCTGGTAGAAAGCATTCTCGACGATTTTTATAAACTGCCTGCGGATTTGCCGCAGCAGATCGACGCGATAGCCGTCCGTCTGAACGCTATCACAAGCGGCGAGCTGCCCCAGGCGCCGGCGTTTACCGTGCGGGAAAGCAAAACACAGGAGCGGGAATTACTGACGCAGGTTGCACAGGAGATACTGACCAATCTGGGGCAAATCGAGAGCATTCTGGATAAATTCTTTTTTGAACCGGCCGAGCGTTCGGAGTTATCCCTGCTGCCGGATTTATTCAAGCAAATCTCCGGCACCTTGGTCGTGCTTGATCTGGAACGTGCGCATACATTGCTGCATCTTTGTCAGGGTTTGATAGAGAAGCTGTTAAAGCCGGGGTATGAAATCGTTGAAGCGGAACAGATTCTGCTCGTGGACGGCTTAAGCAGCCTGGGTTTTTACATTGAAGCACTGAGAAGCGGGCAGCCCGACAGTCATCAGATTGTCGAGGAAGCCATCAGGTTATTCCGGATCGCATCGAATCCGGCAGGCGCGCCGTTGCCGCTTCAAACGGTTGTTGTTGCGCCTGCCGTCGCCGTGCAGCCGGATGCCATATCCGATGCAGCGATCAATACCGCTGCCGATCCTGAACTGCTGGGTATTTTCCTGGAAGAGGCGGATGAAGTGCTGGCGGATATCGCCCGCGATCTGCGGCAGTGCCGGGTTGATCCCGCCGATCGGGAATCACTGACGAGCCTGCGGCGCGGATTCCATACTTTGAAAGGCAGCGGCCGCATGGCCGGGCTGGAGGAAATGAGCGCAGCCGCCTGGAGCGTGGAACAAGTGCTGCATCAGTGGCTGAGCGGGAGAAGACTTGTTTCCGTGCCATTGCTGGACTTGATCGGCCATATCCATCAGGCTTATGGTGAGTGGTGCGGCAGCCTGCGCCAACAAGGTGCCGCGCATGTCGATACGGAAGCATTGCTGCTGGCTGCAAAAGCACTGTTAACAGCGGCAGCGGAGCCGGAACCGCAGGCCGGAACCAACGGCAACGTTGCCGTTGAAGCGGCAATTGCAGAAGGAACGGAAACGCCGGCAGCGGTTCCGCAGCCACCCGTGAACGCAATACCCGCCGGGCCTGCTCAAACGGAACAATCGGTGCCGCTGATCAGCGGCACCGTTGACCGGATCAATGCGGAATTGCTGCCGGTATTTCTTGAAGAAACGCACGATATCATTGCGCAAATGGGCGGTAAATTACGCGCCTGGCGCATGTTGCCGCAGGACGAGGATATTCATCACGCGTTGCTGCGGCTGCTCCATACCCTGAAGGGCAGTGCCCGCATGGCGGGCGCGTTGCAGTTGGGTGACTTGATTCATGCGATGGAAAGCCATGTGGAAACGGCTTTTCGTGAGCGCAATATGACCGATGCCGCGCTCGATCAGCTCGAAAGCGAGTTTGATGCCATCAGCAGCCGGATCGAACAGCTTCACTGCAACGAGATACCACCGGCTCCGGCGGATCGGGAGATCATTGACATCGCAGCGGATTGGGTTGAAGCGGCGTGCGGGAAAACAGATCTGCCGCAATCCAAAGCTGTTTTGCGCATCAATTCCGGGTTGATCGACCGTCTGGTCAATGAATCCGGGGAAGCCGGTATTTTGCGCTCAAAAATTGAGGCGCAACTGAACAGCTTCAAGCAATCATTGCAGGATCTGACTGAAAGCACACACCGCTTGCACGACCAGTTGCGTGAAGTGGAAATTCAGGCCGAAACGCACATGCAGTCGCATCTTGCGCAGCAACATGAAAACGAGCATGCGTTCGATCCGCTGGAATTTGACCGCTTCTCCCGCTTCCAGGAATTGACGCGGCTGATGGCCGAAAGCATGGATGACATTATCACCGTGCAGAAAAGCTTGCGCGCTACGCATACGGTTGCCGAGGAAGCAGTTGCGCAGCAGGCGGTGATCAACCGGCAGCTTCAGCAATCCCTGTTGCAGATCCGCACCATCCCCTTCAGTAATTATGCCGAGCGCTACTACCGCATTGCCCGGCAAGTGGCGGATGATATGGGCAAAAAAGCCAATCTGGAAATCCAGGGTGTGGAAGTTGAGATTGATCGCAGTGTATTAGAAAAAATCAATCCGCCGCTGGAGCATTTGTTGCGCAATGCCATCGCTCACGGTATCGAAGAGCCGGAACAGAGAAGGGAAGCAGGAAAATCCGGAACCGGACAAGTCGCGATTCATTTGCGCCAGGAAGGTAATGAAGTGATCATCACCCTCAGCGACGATGGCCGCGGCCTGAATTTGCCGCGCATCCGCGAGGAAGCGCAGCGGCTTGGCCTGATCCGGGAAAATGAAACGCTGGATGATGATAAGGTGATGTCGCTGATTTTCATGCAAGGTTTATCGACCGTTGATTCGGTCACGGGGATTGCCGGCCGCGGCATTGGCCTGGATATCGTCAAGAACGAGATTTCGATGCTGGGCGGGCGTATCAGCGTGCAATCCGCTCCCCATCAGGGAACAATCTTCACGATTAACCTGCCGCTGCTGCTATCCGTTGCGCAAACATTGATGGTCCGGGCCGGGAAGCAAATCCATGCGATTCCCGCGTTTATTGTCGAACATCACAGTGAAATGAGTCCGGAGGTACTGAAAAAAGCCTATCAGGATCATCGTATTGTATTGAATGGCCGGACATATCCCTTTCTCCATCTGTCACATCTGCTGGATGAGCCCGGTTATATGCCGGAAACCGCCCAGCCGGGCCGGGTATTGTTTCTGCATAGCGGTGCCCAATATCTCGCGGTGCATGTCGATGAACTGACCGGTAATGCGGAAGTGATGGTCAAAAATACCGGCGCGCAATTGGCTCATGCGCCGGGCGTGGAAGGCGCTACCATCACCGGCGACGGCGAGGTGATCCTGATCCTGAATCCGGTCAGGCTGATCCAGCGTAGCGATGCGCAGAAAGCCCTCAGCACGCCGCTCGGATGGGAAGGCGGCGCTCAAAAGAGACCGGCCGCCGCGCCCGTTGTCATGGTGGTTGACGATTCACTGACCGTGCGCCGGGTGACTTGCCGCTTGCTGGAACGTGAAGGCTGCGACGTATTGATCGCGAAAAACGGTGCGGAAGCCGTTGAGATACTTCAGAAAACCACCCCGGATGTCATGCTGGTCGATCTGGAGATGCCGAAAATGAACGGCTTCGAATTGATCAAAAAAGTTCGTGCCAATCCGGAAACAGCCCTTATGCCGATCATCATTATCTCATCCCGCAGCGCGGAGAAGCACCGGAAAATTGCCGGCGATCTGGGCGTTAATGTTTTTCTGGGTAAACCTTATAAGGAGGATGAATTGTTAAGCCATCTGTCCGGGTTCGTTCAGAAATAATGTCTATAGGGCATCTCTGAAAATCCCTGTTTCGTCACAATACATCGTTGTTCACAGAAAATATTTTCTTACATATCAATTATATGCTGCGTCAATATTTTTTGTTCCCGCTTCGTCTTGTTTAAAACTCTGAATTTTCAGGGGCGTCCTATCATTTATTGCTATTTGCCGCAAGCGGTTTGCCATTCAACTTCATCACTGGTGCCGGGTTTTATTGCTTCCCATTTCTGAGGCTGGCTATACGAGCGGATAAGATCGCCTCCTGCCATATTCCAGCTGAATAGAGAAAAGGCAAGTTTTCTCATTTGTTTGGTCTGACAGTCATATTCCCGCCGGATTTTTTCGGACAAAAATTCGGCGCCTGAAGCTTTCTGCACGATTTGATAATCAAACAGCAACCACATTTTGGCCTTGCCGGCGGCCTTGCGAAGCGAAGCCAGATCGGCGTAGGCGGTGTAACCGCCTTTACTATCGCTTGCGCCGATTTTGGTCCATTCCGCCAGCGTACTCGTACTGGTAAGAGTCAGAATCAAAGTGAATAATAGTTTTTTCATGATGGTTTATCCGGTTTTTGTCATCAAGCTGAACGTTAGTCAATCACTGGTACGCAGTGAAGATAAGCGGCTTCTGTCCGGCCAATGGTCCGGCGCGGCGAAGCGGGGCATCAAATAGCGAGTGTTAAAGGGCAAAAAGCCGGTGGATTTTCACATTATCATTGCTTAAATGCAAATGCGTAACCGATCTATCCGTGCACGGCGCTTGCTTTTATTCTTGCCTGGTAATTTCTATATTCTTTTTGATGATCGCCTGCGCGCGATCAATTTTTACCGTGTCTTTTTTTAAAACCGCTTCTGTTCCGATCGATTTAATACTGATGCTGTGCTCACCAACCGGCACATTACCCAGCACATAAAATCCTTGTTCATCGGTGATCGAGTGAATTTGCGGTGATTCGGATAAAAATACCTCCACTTTTTCAGGTGTTCTTTCTTTGAATGAAATAACGCCGGCAACAGCACCGTATTTTTGTATGGCGCCAGTTGCGGGGGTGATTTTATTCGCGATGGATCGAATCATGAGCAGGATTGTTTCAGATGCGAATCCGGCTGTGAATGCCAAAGCAACGGAGTTGGTGGTATTGCTCGGGTCAATCAAATAATAGGCAAGAATCGCAAGAAAAGGCGCCGAGATAAACTGCACGATTTGAAAGATCAGGTGCTCGCGGAACTCATACTGCGTGAGCCTGGGCTGCTGTTCCGTTGCGATATGCTCGGCGCTCACCTGCTTTTGCAGCTCCGGTAACCGCCGCGTCAGGCTGATACTGCCTCCCATGAGTGCAAGGATAATGAAATAGAGTGGAATAAGCAGACCACCACTGACTTGGCAGGTATCTTTACCCTCCATGCATTGGTTAATGTAACCGCCTAGATTGATGACCCATGTTCCAGCTGGTTCGTTTTGTAGCTGTTGTTCTTTATTCTCTGTTTTGGGTTTAAAACAACTGAGGTTTTTATTGGGGCTGTCCAGGGAACAGCCAATAAATACGGCAATCGGCCGGTCACGAAGTGCTTCAATGGGTTTGTCATGAAACGGTTTAATAAAGGGGTAAAAAGTCAACAGCAATGACAGCAGCATGAAACTGTAAGCAAATATCATCCACTTATGTCGTTGTTGATCTCTTTTCTCTTCCAGCTGGATTCTTTTTTGCTGATCCGGTTCCTCGGCGGGAACCGGACCGATTGGATCGGCATAGATTTGTACGAAAAGGATGCACATCAAAATAATTCCCGGAAACATGGGGATGGCGAATGTTCCATCATTACCCTGGTTAGCGCTGATGAGGGCGAATATAAAGTATACGAGATTGAGACTATAGGCGAGAATCCAGAACCAGTTTTTTCGCACCGGCTTGGGAATGGAGGATAGCAAGCGGTCGAGCGCGCCCGGATCGTCCGGCGCCAGTTTTTTCTCCTCGGAGCCGGGATTCGCATCACAAGGTTGATTCGTTGCAATTTCTGAGTTGTTCGGCGTTTTATTCGTGTTCATAGTAGTCACCTTGAGTAAATGAAGCTTTGGCAGGCTCTTTGTTATCGGGCGATTTATGTTCCACATCGGGTGGATTAAGGGAACGCTGAATAACTCGTATTTGCCATTCCGGACGCAGTGAGGAATTTCTAATAATCAATGTAGTGGCTTTCTCGTTCGTACTTGAAATGACACTTGTTCAGGGCTACTTTAACGTTCATTCAGTTGTATCACAAAAAAACTTAACTCACCAGAATCGCTTTACTTTCCGCGCATAAACAGTTTATCCAGATCGGCCAGACTGGTCTCAAACCAGGTGGGTCTGCCGTGATTGCATTGGTCTGCGCGTTCGGTAATTTCCATTTCGCGCAATAATGCATTCATCTCTTCAATGGTGAGTTTGCGGTTGGCGCGAACGGCGCCGTGGCAGGCCATGGTGGCCAGTATTTCATTACGCTTGGCGGTCAGGATCTGACTGGCACCGTATTCGCGCATTTCCTGCAGGATGTCGCGAGTCAGTTGCACAATATCGGCATGCTGGAGTGTGGCTGGCACCGCGCGCACCGCCAGTGTGGCGGGTGAAAGCACGGCGATTTCAAATCCCAGTTGATCCAGTATTGTTTGATTTTCTTCGGCCACGGTGACTTCCAAGGCGTCAGCGTGGAAAACGGCCGGAAGCAGCAGCGGTTGCATCGGCACGGACTGAAGATCAAGCGCTTGCCTGAGTTTTTCGTACATGATCCGCTCATGTGCGGCGTGCATGTCCACTACCACCAGACCGCGCGCATTTTGCGCCAGAATATAAATGCCGTGCAGTTGCCCCAGCGCGAAACCGAGCGGGTGGCTATCCTGTTTTTCTGCCATCGCGATGGCTTGACCGGATTCTGCCGCCGGTGCTCCGGATGCTACGCTGACCGGAGTTGCCGGATAGGTACGGGGTTCCGCGCCAAACAGGGTGCGGTAAAAACTGGCCGGTTGCGATACGCTGCCGCTTTGCGCATGACTGGTTTGAGGGTAGGAGGGGAACGTCCGGATTGCTTGCCCGGATTCATCGGTATTTATTTCCCGGCCGGGCGAAGCCAGTGCCTTGTTAATGGCATGAAAAATAAATTGATGCAATGCGCGCGATTCGCGGAAACGGACTTCTGTTTTGGTCGGATGCACATTGACATCGACGGTTTCTGGATCGATCTCAAGAAACAAAACGAAAGCCGGGTGTTTGTCCAGATGCAATACATCCCGGTAGGCTGCGCGCAATGCGTGCGAAATCAGTTTGTCGCTGACAAACCGGTTATTGACAAAAAAGTACTGCGCATCGCGTGATGAACGTGCATAAGCAGGCAGCGCAACCATGCCGTGCAAGCGCATACCGGTTGACTGTTCGTCAACCGATGCGGCGGTCTGGCCGAATTCTTCGCCCAATACCGCTGCGATGCGTTGCGCTGTACCCGCAGCCCGTAACTGGCGGCGCATTTTACCGTTATGTTGCAGGACAAACTCAATTCCGGCCTGGGATAGTGCAATGCGCTTGAAGGTTTCGTCGCAATGCGCAAACTCGGTGGCTTCCGATTTCAAGAATTTGCGCCGCGCGGGAATGTTGAAGTACAAATCGTTGATATCCAGCATCGTTCCGCAGGATAGCGGAGAAGGAACGGGCTGCGTGATGACTCTGCCATCGACTTGAATCTGCCAGGCGTGGCTTTGTCCGGCCTGGCGGCTGGCCAAGGTCAGTCTGGAGATGGCGGCGATACTGGCCAGCGCTTCACCGCGGAAACCCAGGCTGGTAATGTGATGCAAGTCTTCCAATGTGCTGATTTTGCTGGTGCTGTGGCGTGTCAAAGCCAGCAGCAGTTCATCTTTGGCGATGCCGGTGCCGTCATCGGTGACGCGAATCTGCTTGACGCCGCCCTGCTGGAGCTGCACGGTGATTTTACTTGCACCGGCATCAAAGCTGTTTTCCAGAATTTCCTTGAGTGCCGAAGCAGGACGTTCAACTACCTCGCCGGCGGCGATCTGATTGATCAATAACTCGGGAAGCGGCTTAATCGTGGACATGGAGAGCTGAGGTTTAAAATTGCGATTATTATGTGAAAGCAAAGTATCGATTGTACTTTGCCAGATCATTCAGCTGTATAAAATTTGGAGGGCAAAGTTGCTATCCGCCAGACATTTTCCAGATACCGTATGAGGTAGATTCTATTTATTTATAAGGTATTACGGTGAATATGAACTATCGGTTGCGGGTTAATTTTGCGTGCCAGTTTATCCGCTGATCAAAATGAATTCCAAATTCCCAGTCTTGATTAATTGAAGTCCGGCAGGCTCCTAACGCGGAGGATTAATAAAAAACTCGCGCATCAGGAAATCTTCCAGTCCCGCAGTGTCTTTTTCGCGTGCCGATAACACGACGACACGGTGCAGGCGGTGGGATTCCCAGTTGAAGTCTTCTTTGTAATGCTCGCGGATCAATTGAATCATGCGGCGGATGATGGCGCGTTCAACATCGCCTTCCGGTCCGGCTTCGACTTGAATCATTTGCAGCCGGGGATTGCTTTGCCCTGTGGTCCAGGCGCGGAATGAGAATTCGGCGGTGCGCGGGCCGATGCGGAGAATCTGGAATATGCCGCTGGTGCCGGGAGTTTGCAGATTGCGGCGGATATTGGCCATGCGGATTTCATCCGCGGAAGGTTGCTTGGCAGCAGCAGGCGCGGCATCTGGGGTATCAAAAAGTCCTTCCGCGCGGCGGCGCGCTTGGGCCTGATTGATGTAATCCGATAAATCCATCGGCGTATCGGCAGGCGGTTGTGGCGGCGCCTTGGTTTTCGCGACTTCCTGAGCGGGTATCGGTGCTCTCGGTTTGCTCGGCTTCTCAGCGGCCTTCGGTTTGCTTTGCGGCCGCGATGGCGGTGTCTGCGCAGGCCGTGGCGGCATTTTGGGGGGCGGTTTGACTTCTTCTACGGCCTTGGGTTTTTCCGGTTGCGGCGGTGACGGGCTTGGCGGGGAAGCGGGCAGAGAGCTTGTTGCCTCCTCGGTTTCGTTTAAATCGATAAAGCTGGCGGCGATGGGCGGTGGCGTTTCAATTTCCACTTCCGGCAGTGACAGAAAAAAACCCACGCCCCAGATAATCAGCAGCCAGACGAGCGCAGCCAGCGGCAACGGCCACCACAGGCGAATTTCTCTCGATCTGGAGCTTGCCATTTTTTGCGCGTTATTTATGTTTGACCGCAATCAGAAAATGCTGGGCGCCGGCAGACCGGGCGCGCAACATGGCCTGCACGACAATGCCCTGCGGCGCTTCGTTATCGGCGGAAACGATCAGTTTTTGCTTGGAATCGGCGAGTAACGGTTTGAGCGTGCTGGCCAGCGTGTCTAATGTGACCGCCGTCTGATTGATATAAATTTTGCTGTCCTTGGTCAGCGTCAATGTGACCGGTTTTTCCGCGCTGAGTTTTTCCGCCTGCCCTTCGGGCAAATCAACCTGCAATGAATCCAGATTCTGCATCGATAAGGAAGCCAGCATAAATGTCGCCAGCAAGAAAAACATCACGTCGATCATCGGAATGATTTCGATTTTGCCTTTCTGGATGGTGCGCGATTTACGGAGCTTCATGGGCATTGTCCTGTTGATCCAGGCGGATATTGTCGATCAGCCGCGTGCCCAGGCGCTCCATTTCATCCATCGTCAGCGATTGCAGGCGGGAGAAATAATTGAATCCAAACAACGCCACCAGCGCAATCGCCAGTCCGACCACGGTTGCAATCAGCGCTTCCGCAACGCCGCCGGTGACGGCGGTGGGATTCACCAAGCCTTCGCTGCCGATCACCTGGAAGGCGCGCATCATACCGACCACGGTTCCCACCAATCCCAGCAGCGGTGCGGCGGTGACGATCGTTTCCAGAGCCCATAACCGGCGTGCCAGCGATTCTTCAATGATCTGCGCTTCATCGGCGGCACGGGATTCCGTCCACCATGCCGGCTGATGCCGGTTGGAAATTACCACTTCGAAGAAACGTTTGTAATAATGACGGCTATCCAGTCCGGAAAGTATTTTTTCCAGATCGTTCCATTTGAAGCCATACGTTTCCACCAGATTGAGCAGATCGCTGGAAAGGCGTGCATAGCGCCAATAGATAAATGCCTTCTCAAGCATAATTGCTACCGCAATAACACCCAATAAGACCAGCGGTATGATAATAATTCCACCAAGCTTTAACATGATCCAGGCTTGATTCAATTCTTCCATCATATTTAACTCCAGATTAAAGCTATTCATA
>CAZDYN010000008.1:0-18571 GCA_964509635.1 uncultured Nitrosomonas sp.
ATTTCTTCCAGCACGCGGGTTTCCGCTACGTGGTTTCGGACGCACCGGCGACACTGCCAAGCTCCAACTACGAAACCGACAAACTGCTGTCGGAATACGCCGAATTTCATTACGGCGATAGCTATTTCGACGTGCCGAATTTCTCCAAAGCACTGGCGGAAATCGCCATCGCCGCGATGGGTGACCGGCTCAAGCGCACCGCGCTGGATTTAGGCTGTGCTTCCGGCCGCTCGACGTTCGAGCTGGCGAAAGTATTCGATCACGTCACCGGCGTCGATTTTTCCGCGCGTTTCATCGGCCAGGGCGTGCAACTGGCGCAGCAAGGTATTCTGCGCTATACCCTGACCGACGAAGGCGATCTGGTGTCGTACAAGGAACGCACGCTGAGCAACCTGGGACTCGATCACGTCAAGCACAAGGTTGAATTCTTCCAGGGCGATGCCTGCAATCTGAAACCGATCTTCACCGGTTACGACCTGATCCTCGCCGCCAACCTGATCGACCGCCTGTACGATCCGGCCAGATTGCTCACCGGCATTCACACGCGCATCAATGTCGGTGGCTTGTTGATGATCACATCGCCGTATACCTGGCTCACCGAACACACCAAAAAAGAAGCATGGATCGGCGGCTTCAAGCGCGACGGCGAGAATTTCACCACGCTCGACGGCCTGAAAGAAATGCTCGGTCAGCACTTCCGCCTGATTCAAGGCCCGCAAGCGGTGCCGTTCGTGATCCGCGAAACCAAGCGCAAATTCCAGCATACATTGGCGGAGGTCACGATCTGGGAGCGCATCGCTTGAGCGACGCGTTCGATTTCGACCGGGAAATCGACCGCACAGGCACGCACAGCGTCAAATACGACAACCGCCTAGCGATGTTCGGCAAGGCCGATGTCATCCCCGCGTGGGTGGCGGACATGGACTTCGCCGCCCCGCCCGCGGTCACCCAGGCATTGACCGAACGCGCACAACATCCGATCTACGGTTACACGCTTTTTCCCGATAGCTTATACGATGCGCTGATCGACTGGATGCAACGGCGGCACAACTGGAGCATCGAACGCGACTGGGTCGTGATGTGCCCCGGCGTGGTGCCGTCGATCAACGCCGCCGTGATGGCATTTACGCAACCCGGTGAAGCCGTCATCGTCCAGCCGCCGGTATACTTCCCGTTTTTCTCCGCCGTCACGCAAACCGGCCGGAAACTGATGCGGAACCCGCTAGGGCTGCAGAATGGCCGCTACACCATCGATTTCGATCATCTGGAACAATGCGCCCGGCAAGCCAAACTGCTGTTGCTGTGCTCGCCGCATAACCCGGTCGGCCGGGTCTGGCAGCCTGACGAACTGGAATGCCTGCTGGCCATTGCCGCCAGATACAACCTGATTATTTTTTCCGACGAGATCCACGCCGACCTGATCTATCCCGGCAACCGCCACCACACACTGGGCGCCTTCCCGAAGCATGGCGCCAGCATCCTTACCGCCGTGGCTCCCAGCAAAACCTTCAACATTCCCGGATTGAACCTGTCGGCACTGATTATTCCCGACAAGATCATCCGCAATGCCGTGACGCAAGTATTCACGGACTTTCACGTGAGCGCCTCCAACCCGTTCAGCATTACCGCGTTTGAAACCGCCTACCGCGAAGGCGAAACCTGGCTGGAAGCACTGCGGATTTATCTGAATGACACGCGCGATACCGTCGAATCGTATCTCGCCGAGCATTTGCCGGAAATCAAAGTCATCAAGGCCGAAGGCACGTACCTGTTATGGCTCGACTGCCGCGCCATGAACCTGACCGATGCGCAACTGAAACATTTTTTCATTCACGAAGCGGGCGTGGGCATGAATCCGGGCGTGCAGTTTGGCAATGAAGGCAGCGGGTTTATGCGGTTAAATATTGGCGCGCCGAGGAAGACGGTTTTGGGGGTGTTGGAGAATATTAGAATCGCTATGCGTCGATAGCGTCACGCTATCCAGCTTGTGGAACTAAACGAGTTTGGTATGATGACGGGCAGACTGCTAAATTGGATAAATATATTTATAAAGAAGGAGATGCGATGAACGACATCGTGTTAGATTTCACTGGTGACGTAATTGTTTGCGTCATTTCGGATGTCTAATTCTAGTTATGTACCCATATATAAAAAGGGAAAATCATGAGTACGAGTACATCAGTAACGTTTGATTCAAATGTGTGGGAAATCATCGTAGATGAAGATAAGAGAAATAACTCTGATCAAATTTACACAAAGCTCTATGAGCTAATAAAAAATGGCTTGATTACACCCTACTTTTTTGAGGGTCTTGCCACAATGGAAACCATTAAGAAAACAGATAGAAAGGAACGCTATGCTAATTACAAGTCAGGGTTTTCGATGTCTGTAGATGGAGAGGAAATTACATCACATGCAGGTTCAGGAGGCCTCGAAATTTCTGACTATTTGAATAGAGTGGTTCCCCAAGCGCTTGAGCTGGGTTTTAGATTTACAAAGCTACCTAGAATTGGGGCACCTGGACTTAACATCCCAGAAAAATATTGGGCGCCAGATGTGAAATATACCATGAGAGAGAGACTAGATCGTTCCTTTGAATGCGCGCAATTTATTGAAAGTCTTGGGGCAGGAAAAGGAAAATTAATGAACAAACTAAATTCTACCACCGGAGGATTGGTGCAGAGAACAAAAAATGATAAGTCGCTAACTGGCAATCAATATTCTAAGGCTGTAGGCGAATGGGTTGATGGTGATGCATTAGCAGCAAATTACGGTTATGGGATCGACTTTTTCTGTACTAATGACAAAGCTTCTAGTGCTGGTAGTTCTTCAATATTTCATGCCACAAACCTACAGCAAGTTGAACAAAGATACCCCGTGAATGTTGTTTCACCTGAAGAGTTACTTCAAGCTCTGGGGGTCACTAGCCTGTAGGCTGGAGTGAGGCACAAACCCTAACAAAAATAGAATCGCCCCCGTCGGGCTTCATCATGTCATTCAATCCACACGCTTTCGTTCCATTTCAGTCATAAATCAGTCTTTGCATCTATCTCATAATGAAATAAACTGCTTTCATGAAAATCATCAGTCATAAGGCATTGCGGATTTTTATTGAGGAACACCCGCAGGCTGCGCAACCGCTATTGGGTTGGCGCCGCGTGATTGAAAAAAACCGGTTTACCAATTGGGCCGAGCTGAAAGCCGCATTCAACACCGTTGATAAAGCGGGTGAATTAACGGTGTTTAACATTGGCGGCAACAAATATCGCTTGATCACTTATGTTCGCTTTGAAAAGCAAATCGTTTACATTAAAGCCGTATTAACCCATCAAGATTACGACAAAGGAGCCTGGAAATCGTGACCGCATCCATCGATATCAAACAACTGCTTCCCGCGTGGGAGCAATTCCGCAATCAAACCGATATTGCACCTATACGCGATGAAGCGCACTACGATCGCATGACCGCACTACTGGATGCCTTGCTGGAAGAAGCCTCAGACGATGAGAAACACCCGGCCATGAGCTTAGCCGATATTGTCGGCGATCTGGTCGAAGATTATGAAACGCAGCATCAGCGCCTACCCGATGCAACCGGCATCGATGCGCTCAAATTCCTCATGCAACAGTATGGGCTTAAACAAAACGATTTAACGGAAATCGGCAGTCAAGGCGTCGTCTCGGAAATCCTGTCCGGTAAACGCGAACTCAATATCCGCCAGATACGGGCATTGAGCAAACGGTTTGCGGTATCACCAGCGACTTTTGTTTGATTGCTTAATTCAGCTCACAGATTGGAGAGAGGCACGAAACCCAACAAAACCGAATCCATTCAACGTTTGGTTTCATTTCACTCAACCCAACAAGCTGACAGAATCTGCATCATCTGTTAAACCGGTTTACAAGATCAACCAGAACTGAGCATTGAGCAATGATTACTGTCGGCGCCTTTGAAGCCAAAACCCATTTATCTTCCCTGCTGGAACGGGTTGCCCAGGGTGAGGAAATCATTATCACCCGTCATGGCAAGCCTTTGGCTCGGCTTGTTTCTGTGAATGTTGCAGACCGTTCCCGGATCGATAGCGCGATTTCAAAATTAAAGGCACTGCGGAAGAACTGCACCCTGGATGGTGTGTCATGGCAGGAACTTCGTGATGAAGGCCGCCGGTGACAGGGTTCATTCTTGATTGCTCGATTGCGCTGGCTTGGTGTTTTGAAGATGAAGCGTCCGAAGCTTGCGATGCGCTATTGGAGCGTGTCAGGGATGAAGGCGCATTAGTGCCTTCCTTATGGTATCTTGAATTGGGCAATGTCATGATACAGGCCGAACGCAGAGGGAGGATCATGCCGGCGGATGCATCAACCCGGCTTGAGCTGATTAGCGATTTACCCATTGTGATTAATGATGAAACACCACTCCGAGCCTTTCATGAGACCCTCGCACTTGCCCGCGCGCAAAACCTGACCACTTATGATGCCACTTATCTGGAACTTGCAATCCGGCGTGGCTTGCCTCTTGCAACTAATGATAAGCGATTGCGAAGTGCGGGTATCAATACCGGTGTACAGATTATCCCTGCTTGACCGGCTACAGAGATCTTGCAACGATGCTTCATTGATAATGCAAAGGTTGAGCAGGAACAAAGCCGGACTTAATTGGTTCCCTATAACATCAAACAACATCAAACGTGGGATTGCCCTTCATTCTGCAATTAGAGTGGTAAGTCCCAGAAACAAAAAACCGCCTCTTCGGGCGGTTTTTTGTTTCATCGTCTGATGAGATTATTGTTATCAATTAAATCCTTGACGATTAATGGCCTGGCTTGCTGGTACCACCGAAAGGACGTGGATCCTGTCCTTCTTTAAGGCAATTACCGTTGCCATCCACTCCAAACTGACAGTCATCCGCACTCGCATTGGGATCACCCATATCAGCGTTTGAACAAGCGGCTAAAAATATTAATAAGGTTGCAGCAAAAATTGATTTCTTCATCATCTTGATTTCCTTTTTAATTTCCCTGAAATTTAATTATGGCCTTCGAGTATATAACAAAACCAATCCGGCGCTCAAGCAGAAAATCCTGTTCAGCGATACCGTTCAAGCTGACAAAATTATGATAACACCCTATTTTTAAGCAAAAAATCAACCTTCACAGTATCTTCACAATCATCACACGCAACGCACCGGCGTCAGCAGCTACGCAGAATCTCAATCAGATGATTGCCGTATTTATCCAGCTTGCGTGCGCCGACACCGGTTACCTGGCGCAATTCATCCTCGGTTTGCGGACACAGGCGCACCAGTTCATGCAGGGTGGCGTCATGAAAAATCACATACGCCGGAACGCCGTGTTCCTTGGCTGTTTTTGCGCGCCAGATGCGCAATTGTTCCCACAAATAACGCCCGGTGGCGTCCAGCGGCGTCAGATCCCCGGCTTGCCGCTTGCCGGATGCACGCTCCGGCTTTGTCTGTTGCCGCAGGTGTATGGCTTGCTGCCCTTTCAGCACGGTGCGACTGGCTTCGGTCAGATACAACGCGCCATGGCCTTCACTGTCCGTCGTCAATAAACCAAGCGCGACGATTTGGCGGAATACCGCCCGCCAGGTTTTTTCCGGCAGATCTTTGCCGATGCCAAAGGTGCTGAGCCGGTCATGATGCCATTCCCTGACGCGTTCCGTCAGATTGCCGCGCAGCACATCAATCAAATGGCCCGCGCCAAAATTCTGCCCGGTGCGGTACACGCAGGACAACGCCTTCTGTACCTCTACGGTAGCATCCCAGACTTGCGGCGGATTCAGGCAGACATCGCAATTGCCGCACGCCGCCATATCCGCTGTTTCGCCAAAATAACTCAGCATGCGAATGCGGCGGCAAGTGGTCGTTTCGCACAGTGACAGCATGGCTTCCAGTTTACGCGCGGCCACTTGTTTGAACTTGAATTGCGCTTCGGATTCCTCGATCATGCGCCGCTGCTGAATCACGTCGCCAAGACCGTACACCATCCAGGCGTTGGCGGCTTGCCCGTCCCGCCCGGCACGGCCGGTTTCCTGATAATAACCTTCGATGCTTCTGGGCAAATCCAGGTGCGCGACAAAACGCACATCCGGCTTGTCGATACCCATGCCGAATGCAATCGTCGCGACCATGATGATGCCCTCTTCGCGCAGAAACCTCTCCTGATTCAGGCTGCGTTCCTGCATGCTCATGCCGGCATGATAGGCAATCGCGCGCAGGCTCTGCCCGGACAACCAGGCCGCCGTTTCCTCGACTTTTTTGCGCGACAGGCAATACACGATGCCGGCATCACCCGGATGTTCTGCCCGCAGGAAAGTCAGTAACTGCGACCGGCTATTGGTTTTATCGATGATCTGATAGCGGATATTCGGACGGTCAAAGCTGGAAACAAATATCCGGGCTTCATCCAATCCCAGTCGCTCGATAATTTCCCGGCGCGTATCCAGGTCCGCCGTGGCTGTCAACGCAATACGCGGCACTTTCGGAAAGCGCTCATGGAGTACCGACAATTGACTGTATTCCGGGCGGAAATCATGCCCCCACTGCGACACGCAATGCGCTTCATCAATCGCGAACAGCGCAACCGGGATGCGTGTGATCAGGTTCAGGAAACGTGCTGTCAGCAATCGTTCCGGTGCGACATACAGCAGATCGTAGCCGCCTGCCAGCAGTTTCTGCTCAACTTCAGCGGCTTCCGGCAACGACAATGAAGAATTCAGAACCGCCGCGCGCACGCCAGCTTCATGCAACGCTGCCACCTGATTCTGCATGAGTGCAATCAGCGGCGAGACGACTATGGCAACACCGTCGCGCAATAAGGCGGGAATCTGATAGCACAGCGACTTGCCGCCGCCGGTAGGCATCAAGACCAGGCAATCGCCGCCGCCGGCGAGATGTTCAATGACCTCTGCTTGCTGACCGCGGAAAGCGGGGTAACCAAAAACTTCCTTGAGTATATTGAGCGCTTTGAACATTCGGGGTGCAACGACTCTGCTGCTTCTTCTTAATTTTCTTTAATTCCGGAAGCTTCACTCCGGCTCCGGCTAACTGCATGCGCAGCCATTATGACGTATTACTTATTGATTGCGTGATCGCGCAGCAGCGTGATTCCATGAATCGTAAAGACTTGGCCCATGATAGTACAGTAGAATACACTCCCTGACACGGGTAAGTTTATATTCAGTCAGCCTGTTTGATAGCAATCGTTTGTATCGTTTCAGATTATTCACGGTGTTGTGCTGGTATAATTCTCCTGAATGTATCTTTATTTATAAAATTTGTGACGCTAGTCTGGAGAGAGAAAAATGGTGGTAGCTGATGTTTTGAAATTGATTCAAGACAATGAAGTCAAGTTTGTTGACTTACGATTTACCGATACGAATGGAAAAGAACATCATGTCACCGTTCCTGCACATACTTTTGATGCGGATAAATTTGAAGATGGCCATCCGTTTGACGGTTCTTCGATAGGCGGCTGGAAAAGCATACAGGCTTCCGACATGCTCCTGATACCGGATCCCGGCACCGCCAATATGGATCCGTTCATGGATGAACCGACACTACTGCTCACTTGCGATGTGGTCGAACCGGCGGACGGTAAAGGTTATAACCGGGATCCGCGTTCATTAGCCAGGCGTGCCGAAATTTACCTGAAATCAACCGGTATCGGTGATGTTGCGTATTTCGGCCCGGAACCCGAGTTTTTCATTTTCGATTCAGTACGCTGGCACACCGGTATGTCCGGCTGCTCGGTCAAAATCGAATCCGAGGAAGCCGCCTGGAGTTCGGCGATCAAGTATGAAAGCGGCAATATCGGCCATCGCCCGGCGATCAAAGGCGGTTACTTTCCCGTGCCACCCGTCGATTCGTTGCAGGATATCCGCTCCGCGATGTGCCTGACGCTGGAAGAAATGGGAGTCGGCGTTGAAGTGCATCATCACGAAGTGGCCACGGCCGGTCAGTGCGAAATCGGCACACGCTTCAGCAGCCTGGTGAAACGCGCGGACTGGAACCAAATCCTCAAGTACGTCGTGCACAACGTCGCGCATTCGTATGGCAAAACGGCAACTTTTATGCCGAAGCCCATCGTCGGCGATAACGGTTCAGGCATGCACGTGCACCAATCGATCTGGAAGGATGGCAAGAATTTGTTCTCCGGCAACGGATACGCCGGCTTGTCCGAAATCGCGTTGTATTATATCGGCGGTATTCTCAAGCACGCCAAGGCGCTCAATGCCATCTGCAACCCCAGCACCAATTCATACAAACGGCTGGTCGCCGGATTTGAGGCGCCGGTCAATCTGGCATATTCAGCCAGCAACCGCTCGGCTGCGATTCGCATACCGCACACCAGCAGTCCCAAGGGACGGCGTATCGAGGTGCGTTTCCCCGATCCGACAGCCAATCCTTATCTGGCATTTACCGCACTGATGATGGCCGGACTGGACGGCATTCAGAACAAAATACATCCCGGCGATCCGATGGATAAAAATCTTTATGATTTACCGCCGGAAGAAGCGGCCAAAGTACCGAATGCCTGCGCGTCATTGGACGAAGCCTTGGATTGCCTGGACAAAGACCGTGACTTCCTGATTCGCGGCGGTGTCTTCTCCAATGACATGATCGATGCGTATATTCAACTGAAAATGGATGAAGTCATCCTGTTGCGCACCACCACACACCCGATCGAGTTCGATCTGTATTACAGTTTGTAACCGGGCAAGCGGATTGCCTGGAGAAATTAATCAGCAAAATGGAACGTGACGGCCGGGAATGGGCAAATGCGGCAATAAGCAGGATTTCCCGGCTCTTTTTTTGCTTTACGGTAGAGAAATCATTGATAGACTGACAGGGCGTTGCAATTGTTATCAACATTCTTCCAGCAAAGCATGAAAAACAGAACATTACTTATCCTGCTGGCATTAGCCCTGCCGGCTCTTTCATCGCAGGCAATCGCCGGATCGAACATATATAAGCACGTTGATAAAGATGGCAATATCACCTTTACTAATCGCGCTGTTCCGAACGCCGAAAAAATATCCATCGCTTCTTTTTCCAGGAATACCGGATCCGCCCCATCAAGGCCGCAATCGGCCGGAAACGCTCCCCGGGTGAAAGATACGACGCAGAAAGAGCGTGATGCGATACGGCGCCAGATCCTGCAAAAAGAACTGACGGCGGAAGAAAGACTCTTTGCCGATACACAGACCTTCCTGGATCAAATCGGTAATAATTCTGAATCAGGCGGTTACCAGGATAAATTAGTACAACTCAAAAACAAATTATTCCTGCACCAAAGAAACATCACAGCATTAAAAAAAGAACTTGCCAGACTTTAGCAGGCCGCCGGGAAACGTACTCGATGCTGCCGATGCAAGATGGAAACGGTGGAAAAATACAGTTTATGCTGAATGCATGAGCACTTTGAGCCTGTTGTAACACCGCGGCGGCAACACAATCCGTTTCTCAATATATATATGCTCCCGCTGCTCTGAAAATCACAACCAGTTAATACGGTGAAATTCATGAAAAGAAATTACTTTCTGATTATGGCCCTGGCTTCTTTTTCATGCTCGATTCAGGCGGGTGTCTACAAACATGTAGACGCACAGGGCAAGGTAACCTACTCAAACGTTCCTTCCGGCAATGCTCAAAAGATTGATTTACCGCCGATTATTGTCGTTCCATCGGTTGATTCGGGCGAAATCGAGGAGCGGATTTACAAACGGAGGGAATCGATCAAGATCGAGGAACAGCGCGAGCAATTGCAAAGCAAAATAACGGAAGAAGAGAAACGCCTCAACGACGTAAAGAATGAATATAAAGATGGCGTTCCGGATCGGCTGGGCAGCGAACGTAACTATCAGCGATATCTCGACCGGGTGGAAAGATTGCGCGAAGAAATCAACGCACGGGAAAAGAATCTCAATACGCTGAAAACCGAAATGCAGAATCTCCCCGTCAAAAGCAGATAACCGGGGTGTGACGGGATACTTACCGGGTCAATTCCACCATCACCGGCGCATGATCCGAAGGCCGCTCCAGTTTACGCGCCGCTTTATCAATGGCACATGTCACGCAGGCACCGGCAAGTTCATCGCTGAGCAGGATATGATCAATGCGCAAACCCCGGTTCAGGCGGAAAGCCATCATACGGTAATCCCACCAGGTATACGATTTTTCCGGCTGTTCGAACAAACGGAAACTGTCCGCCAGGCCTAAATTCAGCAAATCGCTGAAAGCCGCGCGCTCCGGTTGACTGCACAGCACTTTTCCTTCCCAGAGCTGGGGATCATACACATCGCGATCTTCCGGCGCGATATTAAAATCACCCAATAGCGCCAGTTTTTTATACTCCTTTAATTCCTGTTGCAGCCATTTGTTCAAGGCGGGCAGCCATCTTAATTTGTAATCATATTTCTCCGACGCGACGGTTTCCCCGTTCGGCACATACACGGAAATAACACGCAGATCGCCAAAGGTGGCGGCGACCACCCTCTTCTGCTCATCCGCAAATCCGGGGATCGCGGTAATGATCCCGTCTCCCTTCTGCTTACTGAGTATCGCGACACCGTTATATGTTTTCTGTCCGATAAAAACAGACTGGTATCCGGTTGCCGCAATCTCCTGCACGGGAAAATTTTCATCGGTCAGTTTGGTTTCCTGCAAACAGAGCATATCTGGCTGATTGGCTCCCAGCCAGTCAATCACTTGCGGCAGCCGCACTTTAAGCGAATTCACATTCCAGGTTGCTAATTTCATAAGCATTCAATTATTGATTAATATTTTTCAGGGTAAAAACATTCATGCTGCGCACAAGACCGTCAATCGATTGCTTTATCCCCGCCATCGTGACCCGATCGCCGTACCGGTGTACAACCCCGTCAGGACAGAAAGAAGCGTTCGACATCCGCCAAATCCCGCGTGCGCTTCATCGGTGGCAGGCTTTGCCATATTTGCTTGCCGTAGGCTTTCGTCGTCAGGCGCGGATCACAGATCATCAATACCCCGCGGTCCGCTTCGTCCCGGATCAACCGGCCCGCACCCTGCTTCAGATTGATGACTGCACGCGGCAACTGATATTCCATAAAGGCATTACGGCCTTCGTTGTTCATTTTCTCAATGCGCGCGGATAGCACCGGATCATCGGGCGGCGCAAAAGGCAGCTTGTCGATGATCACCAGTGACAACGCTTCACCGCGCACATCCACGCCTTCCCAGAAAGACTGGCTGCCAATAAGCACGGCATTATTCAATTCACGGAAACGCTCCAGCATATGAGAACGCGACCCCTGCCCCTGCAACAACAAAGGAAAAGAAAAATCATCGGCGGCCTGCAATAACTCATAAACACGCTGCATCGCACGCAAACTGGTGCACAGAAAAAAGGCGCGCCCGCGGCTCGCGCGCAATACCGGCAATGCCGCTTGGACAACCTGGTCGGTATAGGCTTTATGATGCGGTTCCGGCAGACCAAGCGGCACATACAGCAACGCCTGCTCGGCGAAATTAAACGGACTCTCCCAACACGCGGTTTTTGCTGCGGTCAACCCCATTTCGTCATTGTAGTGGGTAAAATCCTTTTTAACCGATAACGTGGCGGAAGTAAAAATCCAGGCGCGCGGCGATGCAACCATTTGTTTCTGGAAAATTTCGGCGATCGATAGGGGTGTTGCATTCAATTGCAATGCCTGATGATAGACCTCGACCCAGCGCACATGTCCCTGCATCTCTGTTTCATCACGCCAGCGCTGCATCAAATATAAATGCGCAGTGGCACGCTGCCAGCAATTCTCCAATCCTTCCGATCGCTCTGCCTGACTTTCCAGCAGTTTTGCCAATGCCACCAGCTTCTCCAGCAAATCATCCAGCGCATGACTAAAAGCGGTATTCTGTTTGACCGCCGCCAGCGATAATCGCGTGTTTTCTTCCGCAATTGTCAAACGCAAATCACGCGCGGCTTTTTCCATAACCGCAATCGCATCCGGCAATGCGGCAAAATCCCTGGCAGCCTGAATCGCCTCCACCTTGGCATCGCGCGCCAGATCGAGCAACTGGCCGGTACTGATCGATTCGCCAAAAAACAGGCTGGCCGTTTCCGGTAATTGATGCGCCTCATCAAAAATAACCGTATTGCAGGCTGGCAACAGCTCGGACAAACCTTCATCGCGCAGCATGACATCGGCAAAAAACAAATGATGATTAACCACCACGACATCCGCCGCCAGCGCCTGTTTGCGTGCTTCCATGACAAAACATCGCTTGTAGCTGGGGCACTCGGAACCCAGGCAACTATCGCGCGTAGATGTAACCAGTTGCCAGATGGCGGCGTTCTCGGGAACTTCACTGAGTTCACTTTTATCGCCGCTTTTGCTGCTGCTGGCGTAGCGTTCGATCTGTTGCAGATAATGGATTTCATCGCGATTGATGAAGGTCAGGTGGGTATCCTGCAAGCTTCTTTCCAGGTGATAGTGGCAGACATAATTAGCGCGCCCTTTTAGCAGTGCCACCGTGACCGGTATTTTCAGCGCTGCGCGCACCGTCGGGATATCGCGTTTAAAGAGCTGATCCTGCAATGTTTTGGTACCCGTGGAAATGATCACTTTGCCGCCCGCCAATAGAGCAGGCACCAGATAAGCCAGCGTCTTGCCCGTGCCGGTGCCGGCTTCGGCAACCAGAATCCGGTGCTTTGCAATGGTATCCGCGATCGCCCGCGCCATCTCCAGTTGCTGCGCGCGTGTGCGGAATCCTGTGATATGGCGGGAAAGCGCGCCGTCCGGCGAAAAAATCGAATCAATATCAAACATAAAATCAGGATAGCGGCAGTTCCAGACCGGCTGATGCCATGCCTTGATTGAAACTGATATTCCCTGGAACCGATCGGAACAAAAGAACCGCCATTATACTGCCGGCCATGAATATATTGATGGATTAGTTGCAGCTTCCTCCCTAACCCCGGGCGAACGGCAATGGATCTTACGCAAACATTCACCCCGCTTAGGGCAGATGGGCGTTTAGCGCAACAAACCGCTGCTTAAAACAGCCGCATTTGTCATGAACCAACCTTTTTTTGGAAATTCAGGTTAATCCAAAACAAAATCCCGCACAATTTTTATCTGATTGTCATCCATCAGCATCGGGGCATGGCCGACTCCGGGCAGTTCGATGATTCTGGCTTTTGCGCCACGCACCTGCATTTGCGCGGCCGTATCGGCCATCAGCACATCCGATTCGATGCCACGCAAAACCAGGGTCGGCGCAGTTAAACTATCCCATTGCGCCCATAAGTCTATATCCATGATTTCATGCATTTGAAAACTTACGGCAATTCTGGGGTCATAACGAAAACCGTACGTGCCATCGGCATATTCACGGGCGCTGTGAATCGCCATATGTATCCATTGATCTTCAGTCAAGGGGCCAAAAGAAATAGAGATCGCTTTCATGTACTGCTTGAATTCCTCGAAACTGTTAAAACGCGGATCTTTGCCGACATAATCGGCTATCCGTTTCAAAGCAGCCGCCGGAATCAGCGGCCCGATATCGCTCATGATCAATTTGTTGATGGGAACCGGCAGACCGGGTTGTATGGCCATAAACATGCCAATCAACCCGCCCATGGAAATACCTGCCCAATCCAGCGTAATTCTCGTCTGATATTGCGCCTGGATATGCGCCGCGAGTGATATCGCGTCTGAGAGGTATAACGGATAATAATCATAGTCATGGGCATGTTCCAGCCAATCGCTTTGGCCACGCCCCACGACATCAACGCAAATCACCCTGCAATGCGGCTGCAATGCGCGCGCAAGATAATCGAAATCACGGCAATTGCGTGTCAACCCATGAACGCATATGACAACATGGGGATTTTGCGGGTCTCCCCAATCGGTATACGCAATATGATGCGGATTTTTTTGCTGACCGTCACCCGATAGCGTGGGAACAAGTAATCGATTTACAGATATTTTCATAATTTATTTTTGCTCTTATTTCAATTAAACACGCATTGATTGCGTCACCGGCGCAAACGGATTCAGGTTTCCGGAGCTTCCGGCAGACTCAAATAAAACGTAAAGCTTATCATGCCTTATCAACAAGCAGACTTTGCCTATCGGATATAGATACTCTATCATCCCTTTAACTATTTGAACTGTTCCATCACTATAACTTGCATAGAAACGAATATGAAATTGTCAGAGCTTTATTGGCATCGCATCACGCCTTTACACTTTGTTTTATGGCCATTGAGCGTTTTGTACGGATTTTTCCTGACACTGAAAAAATTATGCTATTGGCTGGATATTCTGCCTTCCGTGAGGCTACCCGTACCGGTCATTATGGTCGATAGCATCAGTGTTGATGACGGCGGCAAAACGCCGCTGCTGCTCTGGCTTGTTGACTGCCTGCTGGCGCACGGCTTCTACCCTGGAATCATCACACGCGGCAATTGGGATAATCCCGGGCCGCCTGAAGCTGTTACAACGGACATGCCTTCTCATAGTATCAATGGCAAGACATTTTTATTAGCGCAACACGGTGGAAAATCATGTCCGGTTTGGGTTGGAAATGACCGGATTGCCGCTGCGCAGGCACTGCTGCAGGCCCACCCTTCATGTAACGTCATTATCTGCAATGATGGCCTGCAATATGACCGCCTTGAGCGCGATATCGAAATAGCCGTGGTTGATTTTAACGAGCAAAGCTTCGGCAACGGACTACTCCTGCCCGCCGGTCCTTTGCGGATAAGTCTTAAAAATCTGGGGAAGTCCGGTATTATCGTAACCAATGGCACGCACAATCATATTGATACGAGCCGGTGGGGTAAGACCTACAATATGAAACTGGTAAACGAAACAGCCTACAACGTGCTCAATCCGGAAATCCATCAAACTATTTCAGATTTTAAGAATAAACGATTGCACGCTGTTGCCGATGCCGATAATTCCCGCTGGCTCTTCGATCTTGCACAAAAAGCGGGACTCCAGGCAGAATTGCATCCGTATGCGGAAAACCATCGATTTATCCCGCAAGAAATCCGTTTTGCCGGCGCTGATGCCATACTCATGCCGGAGGAAAACGCGCTACAGTGCCGGGATTTTGCTGACGACAAGCTTTGGGCCATACCTAAGAAAGCCTGGATAAACAGTGAACTCCAGACCATTTTATTAAAGAAACTTGAAAACCGGTAACAAATCCGGCTCATGGCGGAAATTTCCTGATCACCTCATTTAACCCGAACGGCATCACATGTCAAAGCAGTATCTTACATGCGCGCAAGACCACCCGTCCGGATCCCAGGATGACCACCGCGTAACTTCGTAACATAAAAAGCTGGCCGGTGCGTCAAGCCTGTCAACCGATCATACCCCGCTGCGTTAATTGCACTCCTGATGACTGGAGGCATCCGATTTTCCATGAACACCCGAAACACGGTATTACGACAAATCAGAATGCATAGGTTCGTTCCCCGCCTGCTATGAAAAAACTCAATATTGCCTATACCTGTAATGTCAGACAGCCCTGGATGGAAGACGAGCGCTATGGTGAATTCGAGGGGCCGGATACGATCGCGGCAGTGACGACGGCGCTGGAGCGCATCGGCGCCCATGTGGAATTGATCGATGCCGGGCCGGATATCTATCATCAGCTTGAGAAACGCAAGGATCGTATCGATCTGGTGTTCAACAACACCGAAGGGCTCAATGAAAAGGAACTGCGCGAAGCCATCGTGCCGTTCTTCTGCGAGTATCTGCATATCCCGTGCACCGGCAGCAGCCCGAAAACCTTCATCAACAAGATGGACAAGGCAACGGCCAAAAGGATTGTTGCGTATGACGGCGTGCCGACGGCGCGTTTCCAGCTCATGATACCGGGCGAACGGCTCGAGGATTTGTCCTTTCCACTGATGGTCAAGCCCTACAGCGAAGGAACCAGCATCGGTATCAGCCAGAAAAGCAAGGTGCATACCCTTGCGGAACTGGACGAGGCGGTGCGGATGGTTCAGACGCAGTTCAATCAGGCGGCGCTGGTCGAGGAATTCCTGCCCGGCCATGAATATACCATCGGTCTGATCGGCAACTATGTATTGCCCATCCTGGAGATCGATTTCGCCAAAATTCCGGGACAACCGCAGGTGCGCGATCCGCATGTCAAGGATATCGAGAACCCGTATATCTCGCATCTGGACTGGACTGAAAAGGCAGAAAGCTTTGCGCAGATCGCCATCGCAGCGCACGAAGCGCTGGAAGTGCGCGACTATAACCGCATGGATTTCCGCGAGCGCGATGGCCAGCTTTATTTCCTCGAAGCCAACGTCATCCCGGGTGTTCATCCGACCGAAGCCGACCTGACCAACATGTGCCGGCACGCGGATATCGCGCATAACGACATGATGGCGCTGATCGTGCACGCTGCCGTACAGCGGCTTTCCCCGTTGTATCCGGAACGATTCGCGGACAAAACGGAATTACTGGAGGAATTGGTCAATTTCGCCATCGGTCAGGCCGCCAAGGCCGGCACGATCAGCCATCGCGACCGGACCTATACGCTTTTAGGAAAACGGATTACAGAGTAAACACCATGATTGTACCCATCTCGAAAGAACTGTATCCCAGTCTGGTAAGAATTGCGCTGCAGGATATCGGCGCCATGTATCAATCCGCCATTTATGATGAATTGGAAGACATCGCACGTGGCAAGAATTTTGGTGTCTGCGCCATGGACAATGGCGAGCCCGCCGGCTATGCGGTCGCCAGGAGAACGGTGGATACCTACCACCTGCTGACGCTGGCGGTGGACAAGGTACACCGCGGCAAAGGATACGGCGCCCGGATATTGGATAGCATTTTCGCCGAGATCGAACAGCAAGGCGGCAAAATCCTCAATGTGGTGACCGACGCCGATGCCAATGAAAGTTTGCGGTTTTATCTGAGAAACGGCTTTGCCTTGACCGGTATTGTGCAGGATGAATTCATCCCGGGCGTCGCCCAGGCGCATCTTACAAGACGGATGGGGTATCGCCCCTTCAGCCAGGAAGCTTCTGCATGACAGTGATGCAGGGATTTCCTCAGTGAAGAATCACAATGTACCTCGTTATTTCATCAATCATGCATTCATAAGGCATATAAAACCATGAGAATCAAGGCGACAAAGATGGATGGATGTGGCAATTCCTTTTTGGTAGTCGATGAAATGAGAACACCGCTGGCCGGATTTGACCGTTCACTGATTTCAAATGCGCTGGCGACGCAACACGAAACCGATGGCATTCTTTACGTGGATGTGGACCGGTTGCAAGGAACGCCGACGATGAAAATTTTCGATTGCGATGGCACCGAGGAAACCATGTGCGGCAACGGCCTGCGCTGCGCCACGCGCTATTTGCGCGATACGCATATCGCCAGTGACCGGTTTTCCATCGTCACCGGCGATGGCAGGAAGGAAGTATGCGTGATTGATAACCTGACCGAAGTAAATTTGGGTGAAGCGCGCGATTATCGTCAGATTAACGATCAGCTGCATTACGTCTTTACCGGCGTGCCGCATGTCGTGGTGATCGGCGCGGAAATGGATATCGGGAAAGCCCGGATATTGGGCAGATCGTTACGCGAAGATCAATCCCTGTGCGAACTCGCCGGCCATCCGCAAGGCGTCAATGTGGATTTTATCTGGCGCAACGCCGAAGGCATTTCGGTGCGCACGTATGAAGTCGGGGTTGAAGATATTACCTTGAGCTGCGGAACAGGCAGCGCGGCCAGCGCCTACGTCGCGGCCAAGGTATTCGGCACAGCGCTGCCGCTGGTCACGAACTCGCCCGGCGGCAGCCTGAAAATCACGGAAAACAACGGGCACCTGTCCATCCGCGGCGAGACACGTTATCAAGGTAAAGTGATCGGATTCTTCAATGACATTTATGCAAAACCAACCGCTCCGATTGAATACCGGCACCAGCAACATTTCTGGTGATTTTCATTCCGGCATCCAGCCCGATATCCCCTTCTTCAAGGTCATTCTTCATGGAATTTTCAATTGTTACTTTTCTACTGATCATGTTTGCGATGGCATTCGCCGATGTGTGCTGGACGCTTTATTTCATTGATGTGGAAGAAAGAAGGGCACACCCCGCTGCGTTCTGGTCTGCCATGATCATTCTGGTTACCGCATTCACCGTCACGAATTATGTTGAAAATAAAATCTACATCGCCGCCGCTTTCATAGGCGCGTATCTGGGTACGTACGTAACCATCAAATGGAAGCTGAAAAAGGAAATGAAGCGGGACTCTTGAGCAACAATGGATCCCGAATCCCGGAAGTCAGCAACAGCGCCGGATATTTGCACGGGGCTATTTGAATTTGCTTTATCGACCTTATATTTGGGGCGGATTCAACCTCTACTCGCGACTCAGTAAGGTCGATTGAATCTTCAAAAGTCCCGCATATGTTTCCATTAATATCGTAATCAAACTTCGGAATCAGCTTTCCTTTAATTGCATCTCATCGAAGTGCGTTTGATATAGCCGTTTTTGCCGCTTCGTATCCGGGTGGACGTTGGTGC
>CAZDYN010000009.1:0-18551 GCA_964509635.1 uncultured Nitrosomonas sp.
ACAGTCGAACCGGTGCAAACACTGATGCACAGGGCCGGTAGCGCAAGAAGACCGGTATCGAAGGATTAGTAAATAACGTAGAATACGAATCTGATCCGGTCCGGAAAAATAAAAATCGATGAAAACCCTGTTCACACTCCATCTAAGCCTGTTTTTAACACCGTAGAGGCAACGCAGATAGTTTTTTGGCCTGTCTGAATTTTTTCAGACTCGTATCAAGCGTTAAATCCTTTGCAGTTTCGATAAGTAAAAGCTAATTAAAGAAAAAGTGATATGCATTATCAGAACCTGCTTTGCATTGGAGACAGCCAAACTTTCGGTGCGCGTACCTATGGTTGTTATCCCCTGTATCTTGCTCAAATACTGACTCAGCAGACACCTTATTACTGGCGCACGATTAATCGCAGTGTCAATGGCTATACTGCGCGTGAATTGTGGTTTCTGCTCAGTAACGAAATTGAAGTCATCAGTGATACCTATCAGGTATGCATACTCATAGGGACAAACGACGTAGGAAATGAAACACCACTTGATCTTTTTGAAGAATATTACCGGCAAATTGTTCGAGCATTCTTGATCAAGAAATATAAAGCTATTTTCTGTGGCGAGATTCCGCCCATTTATCCGGATGGCCATATTTTCTTTTGCAAGGAAGCAGTTGAACGGCGCGATCAATACAATACCGTAGTCAGAAAGGTTGCAAGTGAGAATAAAAACGTTCACTGGGTACCGGTCAATGGATTGAACCGGGACAGTTATGTTGACTCCGTTCACTTCAATGAGCAGGGAAATCGTCTCGTAGCCGAATCATTTGCCAAAGCTATTCTCGAGCGGTGAAAATCGGAATCGTCATCGGCACTCGTCCCGAGGTCATGAAAAATTATGCGATAGTCAGAGCGCTGCGCGAAGCCGGTTTGGATTTTGCCGTTCTGCATACCAATCAGCATCAGGATCCGCTGCTGCGGGAAGTGATGTTCTCCAGAATGGGCTATACGCCGGATTTTATTTTCCCTCGAGCCTACAGTATGGGTGCCGCCATTGATTGGATCTGTGAAATCATTCGTTCGCAGCGGATCGATCTGATCTTGGTCAATGGGGATACTGCGGCCTCGCTTGTCGGAGCCGTTGCCGCAATCTATTCCGATACCGGATTGGCGCATGTTGAGGCAGGCTTGCGTGCTTTTGATGACCGCATGTATGAAGAACGCAACAGGATCATGGTTGATAGCGCGGCTCACTATCTTTTTACCTATACCCAGCATCATGCTGAGTATTTAAAGAAGATTCCGGATCTGCGCGGACGTATTTTCAATGCCGGCAATACCACGATTGATCTCATCCATGATTTTTCCGCCGAATTGGTCAAACCGCGTTCCGATACCTATGCGTACATTACCCTGCATCGCAAGGAATTTACCGACAGCTGCGCAAGGATGATCGAAGTTTTTACAACGCTCAATGCACTGGCGGATGAATTCGATGCAATGATTTTTCCCATGCACCCCCGGACACGGGCAGCCATGAAGAACTACGGCCTCAGTTTTGATCTTTTGTCACGCATAGCGGTAATCGATCCTGTCGATCCATTTATGTCGCTCTCTTACGAAAAATTTGCTGAATTGATTATTACCGACAGCGGTTGTATTCAGGAAGAAGCCTATATTTTTGGCGTTCCTTGCGTGACCGTGCGCGACAACACGGAGCGGCCGGAAACAGTGATAGCCGGAGCCAATGTTTTAACCGGATTTTTTCCTGAAACGATTCGCGCCAAGGTATGTTCGCAGAGACGCTTGGGTAGAGGGCAATTTCCGTCAGTCTATGGTGATCGTGGTGCCGGACGCCGTATTGTTCAAACCCTGCAGGAGTACTTTACCAATTGGCGCAATTATTAGCTGCCTGGGCGAGGTTTCTTTCCTGACCATACGGGACAGTATTGTATGATTCAGTGTGATGGATCGGCGCATTCATTTCTGAGCGTATTGATTAATTCGCCATCCATGAAAAACTGAGTTTGATTTCCAGGTTGCGGACTGATAATCGTCAGGAATTCATGCGGTAAGAAAGCACGGGTTTCTACTTTTAGCGTATTAAGCGGTTCCCTCGCACCATACTTTCTGGAAATCCAGCCCAACGGCAGATGTTCGTTCCCGCAGTATAAACCGGATTTCCCGCCTTCTGTGTGAACAAACCATGGTTTATCCGCGCAATCAATGGCAATTCCATCATCCATCATTTCGACAGGCGCATCGATATGCCAGTGCAACGCCATTGTATGTTCCCCCGTGCCATCAAGGCGATCCCATATTATCCACATTCCGAGTTGGTGATCGTAAATCAGCGCCCGCCAGTGCATTATGCCAGCACCTGAATAACCATCATGATTGGCTAGCAGCACAGTCCTGTCATGAATGTTTGCCTCGTGCCATATTAGTTTTGCACTGTACGCGCGTATCCAGCCAAATGCGGTTCCGTTATTCTGCAATGCCTGATCGGTATCATTCACAATAATTGTATTGTGAGCTGAGGTGCCGCGAAAGTAACGTCTGAAATGCGGGGTGCCGTCATATAGATAAGTTCCTGGATCCGTCAGTAATGCCTTGCCGCCAAGATCCCAGCAAACGGACAAGGCATCGGCATGTCCGTGACCGGATTTGCATGCCGTACCAAGCTTTCCATGGCTGAATCTCATGTGGCCATGGGCAGCATCGCCCCAAATCATTGAATAACCGGATGTTTCAAATATTTGCAGGTGCTGCGCCGGTAACCGGAGGGCGCGCGGGTTTTTTTGCCAAGATAACCGGAGATAGGGTGACAATGCATAGCCATCGTCGCTGTCACCAACCGCGGGTAAATTGTCGGGCGCGGAGGCAAATGCTTGTAAAAAACCGCTGCCGCGAATCCAGGCCTACTCGATGCCGCCGGGCACGGATTTGCCGTGATGCTTTAACAGGATGGTAACGAGCCCGCACAGATCGGTAATCATTGCCAGATATCGAAACGACTGTTCGCGATTGCCGCCATCCTGGAGAATCTGCACGCTTGCTTCCTGTTCCATGTTTTTTAAGCCGGTACGCAACCATTCTTCCGCGTCCGGCAATTCGGGGAAGAGAATGCCGGCGTATACGAGCCCGGCGCATTCTCCCAGCGTATGATTGCCGGCGTATGAATAAAGACAGAGTCTTCGCCGGATGAAATAGGCATGGCTATGCACAAGATATAAGAGTCCTTGCCAGGCTTGCAAACTAATTTTTTGATTTCTTATCATGTCAAACGCATGACAAACGCTCATGAGTCTGAGGCCGCATTCCATAGTGGAGATATAAATTACACCTGCCAGCCATGGATTTTCACTGATCCATGACAGCATTAATTTTTCCATGGACTGGGTAGCCTGGTGCTTGATGCGAAGATCATCCGTTAAATTGCCAATCAAACTGAAGGCGATTAAATGCTGTAACCGGGATTGCTGCCAGACCAGTTGAATATCTCCAACGGGATTGCCTGGTGAGCAGGGGATGCCTGCAAAGAATTTTCGCGGCCAGTCGTGCCCGGTGTCCGGCGCTTTGTGCCAGTTGATATCATGCTCGTAAGCCGCCATGGTCGCGTGTGCTATAGGATCGTCATGATAATCATGCGGCGCAATAAGCTGCGATAGTTCGATTTCGCCGCAAGACCAGGGCAGTTGGGGAAGACAAGGTTTTTCGCTGCGGCAGAACGTATAGTTCTCCGGTTCGCCGGTTGTATTGAATGGCAAACTATATCCTGTTCGCCACTTGATCCACATGACGGCAAGCGATGCGCGCCTGGCGATGCGGTATAGTAATTCGCTGAGCATCATTGCCGGTCAGTGTATCTTTTTGGGTAGCTCGCCCGGTTTGCGAATCTTGGCAGCATCCATGATCCACGCGGGGTTGCATACTTTCTTTCCGGGTACGGGCGTTATATCCGCCTCACCATAGATAGTGTGATAGTGCCGGTAAATATAGTCGCATACATTTTCATAAGCGCACTTTTTGCAACTTTTTGTCTTTATCCGGTCCTTGATTACGTAGAAACGGCTTAAACCGGCCGTGCACACCGCTCTGAATCCGTATTTCGCAACAAAGGCCAGATACGGAATGTTCAGAATGCCGAGTATCAGACAGAGCCAGGTGATCAAGCTGCCTTTTCTGATCAGGAAGCTTGTGAAATTGTCCCATTCATCGGGATCAAATGTCATTTGATCCATGTTCGTTACATATCTCTCGTATCCCGGAAGGAAGCAAAAGGGCATGTACCTTACGTTGAAGTGGGGAAGATCGGCTTCGCACGATTGGATTGCACGAATGATTTCCCTGCCGGCATCCGCGTAATTGACATACACGTCTTTGACAATATCGATATTTTTTGCCTGGAGCACGGGGTTGAACATTACAAAGTTGATATTATCAACCTTCTTTTTGATGAGCAGCTGCATGATCTCCGTCAGATGCATGAAATTTGTTTTGCAAACAACCGTGTTTGTCCGCACGCGTAAACCCAGCTCGTTTGCGTGATCGATCGCTGCCATGATGTGATCAAAACTATGCGGTACTTTTGTCAGATCATCGTGTATAGGCGCGTTATGGCCATGGATGCTGAATAAAATATCATCGATGCCCGCGTCGGCAAGAGTGGCGGCATAATCCCGTTTGGCTAACCGGATGCCGTTGGTAATCAAACAGACAATGGGAAATCCCAGTTCTGTTTTGGCATAGGCGATTAATTCAGGTAGATCCTTGCGCAGTGTAACTTCCCCGCCGGTAAATTCAATTTCCCGTATCCCCAGCATTCTGGCCTGCCTGAGCTGTTTCTTGGCTTCTTCCGTCGTCAGGGTATTTTCATTGGATCTCGTGATGACGGAGTCATAATAATAGCAAAAGGGGCATTTGGCATTACATGCATACCCCAAGTTAATCTCGACTTTCTTTGTGTGGTGAAGCACGGCTGGTGATTCCTCTGTTGGGGAATTGAGGCAATTAAATGAGCAGGGCTGTAACAGCAAGCCCAGACCTGATCCTGGGTGTTTTCTTTCAGTGTTATGTGTCAGGTTACCGGCTATGATTATATTCAATTACCAGTCATAAAAACTGCCGGGATTGAGATCAGGTTAAAAGTAAAACCAGTACGCCACTTTATTTTGGTTACGCTGCGATAGAATGAAGCGGGGAATGAGCAAGTAAAGGGATGGATCGTTCCTCATCCAGATGCAAATACTTGGACAAAAAAATACGGAAATGAAAAAGTCCGGGAGCATTTCAGTCAATCAATTAAAGGAGCTGTTCGATGGTTGCACCGGTCCGCTGGGGTATATTGAGTGCAGGAAGAATCGCTGATCATTTTACGGCGGATCTCAAAAAAACTCCCGGCGCGCAAGCTGTTGCCGTGGCCGCGCGCTCAATCCAGCGAGCGGAGGCATTCGCCGCGAAGCACGGTATTCCCCGCGCATACGGCTCGTACGAAGCATTGGCGAAAGACCCGGATATTGATGTTATCTATATTGGAACAACCCATAATTTTCACAAGGCGCATACACTTTTATGTCTGGAAAACGGTAAGCACGTGCTGTGTGAAAAACCATTTGCGCTCAATGCCGCGCAAGCACGCCAGATGATTGCTTGCGCGCGTGAGAAAAGGCTTTTTCTTATGGAAGCCATGTGGTCGAGATTTAATCCTGCCTATAAGCGCGCGATGCAATGGGTTAATGACGGACTGATCGGGGAAGTCCGGATGCTCAAAGCCGACTTCGGATTCAGGGCGCCGTGGGAACCTGAGCGCAGGTTACTCAATCCTGCGCTGGGAGGCGGTTCAATTCTTGATGTGGGTATCTATCCGATCGCTCTGGCATCGCACCTCTTCGGACCTCAGCCTTCTGAAATGCAGGCGCTGGCATCCTTGGGGACAACCGGTGTAGATGAGCAGGCAGGCATCATGTTGAAATATCCGCAAGGGCAGCTTGCGCTGCTTTCAAGCGCAATTCGAACACGCACCCCGCATAACGCTTTCATCATCGGCACCGGGGGAATGATCTGGATGCCGATGTTCTGGCGCGCCCGGCTGGCCGTACTTTGGCGTTCTAAAAAACTGCCCCGGATCACTTGGGGTGCGGCGGGATATCAGCATGAGGCCGCTGAAGTCGATCAATGTATTCGAGAGGGAAGAATGGAAAGCGCAACGGTTTCTCTCGCCGAATCTCTGGCTTTCATGGAAACAATGGACCGCATCAGGGCGAGCATCGATCTCAAATATCCCGGAGAATGATTGCTTACTTCCTCATCATGAGAGCCACCGGATGAAACAACCCGGATTGCCGCTGCCGGTTATTCGCGAAGAAACCGGAAATGACGTGGCGGCGCGTAATGCGTAATCAACGATCAATTACAGCTATTGGTCGCGCAGAATTGCCGATATCGCCTGCTTGCAGGATCTAAAATGAGTCTTTTCAGCCTGCGTTTGGCACCGCAGCGGCAACACGGATAGTTTTTCAACGGCTTGTTAAAGGCGGTAACCGGCACGTCATTAAAATTTAACGCGGGTGTTATCAAGCTGTCATTTCCCGGGATTAGAGTTGTTTGTATTTTTGAACAATACAATCTAGGAGGAAAGCGATGAGCAGCAAATTACACCCGGATGGCAAACTGAATCCGAGCGATGTTGTGACCAATGACAGTGATAACAGCGCTATTTTTGAAGTTATCGAGCAACGTAAATTATCCCGGCGTGAATTCCTCAAGTCATCGGCGGGTGCAGCCGCCGGTGTGACGGCGATGAGCGTGCTGGGCACCGCGGTTGCCAGCCGTTGGTCAGTCCCCGGAGGCGACGGGTTTCAGCCTCCGGCGGCGATCGGTTTCACACCGGTGGGTGCAAATCTTTTACCGATGACGGACGGTGTGACGGTACCGCCGGGATATACGGCTGGTGTGTTGATTTCCTGGGGTGATTCGTTAACCCATGAGCCGCATTGGGATACGATCGAGGCCATGGATGAGAAAACGCAATTGCATTGCTACGGCGCTCATACGGATGGCATGCACTATTTTCCGTTTCCAGTGCCGCTGGGCAACAAGCGCGGTCTCCTGGTGACTAACAGCGAATATTGCGATCCACCGCTGGTGAACAACATTACGCCCGCGGCGGACTATGTGTCTGCTCCGGTCACTTCCGATATGGTGCGCGCGCAGCAGGCTGCTCACGGTGTCAATATCGTCACTGTCGAAAAGAAACGCGGCCGCTGGGAAGTCAACCGCCATTCTCCTTTCAATCGCCGCATTACCGGCAATACACCCTGCCGGATCAGCGGCCCCGCTGCCGGTCATGATTGGCTGAAAACAGCCGCCGACCCGGCCGGCACACGGGTGCTGGGAACGTTGAATAACTGTGCTCACGGCCACACGCCCTGGGGCACCTATCTGACATGCGAGGAAAACTGGAATGGCTATTTTTCCAATGAAACCGGCGATGTCACCGGAGAGCCGGATCTCGACCGTAAACTCAATATCATCAAGAATCAAACCCGCTATGGCATAGCGAAGGGCGGTTTCGGCTATCGCTGGCACGAGGTGGATGAGCGTTTCCGCGCCGATTTGCATCCGAATGAGTCGAATCGTTTCGGCTGGGTGGTGGAAATCGATCCCTGGGACCCTGATAGCGTTCCGGTCAAGCGCACGGCGATGGGCCGCACGAAGCACGAAGGCGCCCAGGTTGTGGTGGATAGAAACGATCATGTGGCGTTCTATATGGGCGACGATGAGCGTAATGAGTATATTTATAAGTTTGTTTGTGCACGAAAGCTGAGCCGGAGAAACAAAATCGAGAACAGGGATATGCTTGACCATGGCACATTGTATGTAGCCAGATTTAATGCCGACGGCACCGGTGAATGGTTGCCGCTGGTCTGGGGGCAGAACGGTTTGACACCCGGGAACGGTTTTTCCAGTCAGGCGGAAGTGCTGATCAAGACTCGTCAGGCAGCTGATCGCCTGGGAGCCACCATGATGGACCGCCCCGAGTGGGGTGCCGCGCATCCGCAAACGGGCGAGATTTATATGACGCTGACCAACAACAGCCGCCGCGGCAACACGCCGGCTTCGGGCAATAGCGTGGATGGCAGCAGCATTGCCGGCAGTTCCAATCCGCCGGTGGACGCGGCCAATCCACGGCCCGATAATGACTTTGGCCACATTATCCGCTGGCGTGAGCATAACGCCAGTGTTACTGCGGACACTTTCCAGTGGGATATCTTTGTCCAATGCGGCGACAAAGCCACGGGCAAGGTCTTGGGCGGTAGTTATAATCACGCAGGCCATGATGGTTACACGGGTAGCATCAATGGGGATGATTACGGCGCGCCGGATGGTGCATGGTTTGATAAAGATGGGCGCCTGTGGCTGCAGACCGATCAGGCGGGCGATGCCCAAGGCGATTGGATCAATATCGGTGGTAACGTGATGATGTGTGCCGATCCTGCCACAGGGGAAACAAGGCGGTTCCTGACCAGCCCGCCCAATTGCGAGGTTACCGGTGTCATCACCACACCGGACGGCAAAACAATGTTTGTTGGCATTCAGCATCCTGGAGAAGATTGGAAGATTACTTTCACCGATAATTCCACATGGCCGGATAACGGTTATAACGGTGCAACCACTTTCAGCGGAATTTCCGCATCCAAACCGCGTTCTTCGGTCATTGTGATCACCAAGGATGACGGCGGTGTGATTGGCAGTTGATAACCGGGCGCCGTCAGCGCAACTCCCGGTATGGCCGGAGTTGCGCTGATGATCTCTACAGGATTCAAACAACATACCCGGATCCGGGTATGTTCCTTACTGGCATGGAGGTTACGCCGCAGTATCGCTATCCGGATTGGGTGGAATCAATACGCGAATGGGTCTTGCGCTGATACTGAAATCCACCGTGCTGTCAGCTTCAAGGTCACGGTTGCGGAAATAATCGCCATCGGCTTGCAATGGATAGGGGCGCTCATGCAGCGTGCATGAAATATTTTTTCCCGGGAAATACTGCATCGGTAAATTCGCGGGCTTACGCTGCAAGATTTTTATGGCTTTGGCCAGCTCATGCTGATGCCGTGCACCTGGCAGAAAACCCAGAACCAGCTCGTTCTTGGACGGATTGGCCGAGGGAACGAGTTGTAAGTTTCTGGCATAGGCCGAATTGTTGGCTATGATGAGATATCCGGATGCGCGATCAATGACGGTTTGCCCGTCAATGCTGACGGAAACGGTAGGGTGATGTAATGAGCATAATGCTTTTAATCCGTGCCACAGATAGATGGCATCATTGAGCGGGCCTTTTCTTTTGCCGATATTTTTCACCGTGAGTGAATCCAGACCCATCGAAGCCATATGGAAGAAAGGTTTTTCCCCTTTAATTCCTTTGCCGCTGATTAAGCCGTAATATTGCTGCAAACAGGTCCCCGCAGCAATTGCCCGGAGCAAATCATCAGCGTTCGCGCTCATGTTGTAAGAGCGGGCGAATAACGATTCATTGCCGCCCGGGATGGCATAAACGGGAACACTGGTTTTATCGATAGCATCCAGTAATTTTCTGACTGTTCCGTCTCCACCAGCAACAACCACGAGATCGTTCCTTGCGATATCGTCTGTAATGCGCGTATAGGCCTTCATCTTTTTTTCCGACGGGCACACATCAACAATTTTCCCATCGAGAGCGAGTGATGCCGCTAATCCGTTGGCCAGCGCCTCGGTATTGCCCGCGCTGGATATCGGGTTGTAAACGATCAAGATCTTCTGTGGTGCGGGTACTTTAATAATCAGCGGATTGGAATGAAACAAAGCATTATCTTCCATGGGTGAAGTATTTTTACAAATTTTGGAATGGGCAATCATTTTGATCAAAAAACTGTCAGCTGTGCCTTTATTATCGTATTGGTTGATTTCATTGGCCTGCTGATATCATTCAACGGGTATCACCTTCACTTCCGACCAGATTTGATCGCACCAGGACTGATCAATCGGCGGCATGCCGTCTTTTATCCATTGCACCAGATATTTGGCCGTGTTAGGAAAGGTTACGCGAATGGCCCTGGATTCATAGAGCCATTGCTCTATAACCCGCATATCTATTTTGTGCATCATTTGTCCATAACCCAATTTCTGTAGCGCTGCCGCGTTTGAAATTTGCTCCAGTTGCGCATGTAATGGTTTCACCAGGATTTTCTTGCCCAACTGCAATGCTTCACTCGCCAATTCGAAGCCCGCGTTGCAGATAATGCCCGAGCAATCCGCCAGATCTTTCTGGAATCCTTGCAGGGATAATGGCTTGCAATGGATATGATGATGTGAAGAGGGGACAATTTCCGGAGAATAACTGAAAAATTCAAATTCCTTGAAGGGCGCCAAAAATGCCATGACACGGTGTTGATCTTCAAATGGCAGATAAACGACAATTTTGTTTTTTTGTATTTGCTGCGGTATGGCCGGTGTTTCAATCACCGGTGGCAGAATAGGCTGGCCGAAATGATGCCAATGCAGGCCGATACCCAAATCAACAGGAGCAAAATTTTTCATCACCGCTTCAGAAAGCGGATCATTGCCAGCACGCGGTATTTCGTGCTGAAAAGCATATTGATGACTGATGCCGATTGTTTTCCTGTTTTGCCGGCGTGCCGCCCAGGCGGTTACCGGCTCGTAGTCACAAATGATCAGGTCGTAATGGCTTAAATCCAGTTGTTTGATGTCACGCAGGAAATTTAACGGACTGGATTGCAGGACTGTTTTGATAGGATTGATTTTCCCGTTTTTTGTACTGAAAGTCAGTCCGTTACGCCATTGATGACCATTGAAAACCTCCATATCAAAGAATTTATCCTGCGGTCTGCCGGTAAATTGATAAGTGACCTTCAAATCCGCGGCCTGAAGTTCCCTGGCCATAATCCGGCCGCGCGTAATGTGACCGTTGCCGGTTCCCTGTATTCCATAAAATATTTTCATTGCAGTACGGTTCCATAACGAATTGATATAATGTCAATATGCAGATCTGAATTAGCCGGTAAATGGCTACTGCTTATCGTGTGGATGAGTTCTTTATAATGGATTCATGGTCATGATCTTGGTTAACAAATCATGGGAAGTTTAGCGATCGACTATGACAACAAAATGACCGTTTTTTGGCTTTTATGTGACAACTTTATGGATTGTTCAGGTATTCGATGCGGATGAGATTTTGATGAATTTGCGTGAGCCATTCCGGACTCAGGAACCGACAGGATGGATTTCTTGCCATGTTCGAAATAACGGTATGCAAAAACACTTTGGTTGCAACTGCTAATGAATCACGCATCGTGCAGCCATCGATGGATTTGTTCGCGCTGAAGGGTGTACCAGCGTTTGCCAATATCCAGCGCTTTTTGCTGGACGATTGCGTTATTGGCTGAGTCCATATGATCCGGCATGTCATAGTCTTTCAGATAATGATTGATATACAGTACTTGATTGCCCAGGACTTCCGCGGTCGTTCTCACATTGGCCATCATTTTTTCCCTGAGAATGATTGAGGCGATGCCCTGGGCTGACCATTGCACGCCGCCATAACCGCAGGCTTTTGTGCCGTTGACAGCAAATCTGCGCCAGCCTGATCCAATCGAGAGCATTTTAACTTCATAGCCATTCCAGCACCGTTGCGCATGAAGATAGGCGCCCAATCCGGGATTATTCATGCCGACGCCACCATCGATGCGCCAGCCGCCATCCTGCATTTGCACCGGCGGGTAATACGATGGGGCGGCGGTGCAGGCATCGGAGATTTCACTTAACAAAAAATCCGGCTGGCTGTCATTCGTGAAAATCTCCAGGTGATCCCGGTTGAGATTGAAGCAGGGAACGAAGATCCGCTTGCTGAGCGAGGATAGTTTCAAGTCGCCCAATTCTTCTTGTAGCGCCAGCTTTTTCGGAACGCCTTGATACTTCGGACTCAGTTGCAGTTTGTTCAACAACCGGCCGAACCGATGGTCCGTCATTATTTTTTTCAGCAGTTTTTCCTGTAATATTTTTTCGATGATTTGATTTGCACTCAAGCGCCGTCCGAGAATCAGACAAGTGATCAATCCACCCGACGAGGAGCCGGCTATTAAGTCAAACGCATCATAGGTCGAAGTGCCTGTGTCGTCTTCCAGGCAGGCTAATACGCTCAATTGAATCAGCAGATGGCTGCCGCCGCCATCCAGGCTTAAAATGGTTTTATGTCGCAACGAACACCTCGATCCGGGTTATGCGGCTTTTTTCTCGGCCAGTAACTCTGCCTGCACATGATCTTTGTATTGCTCAAAACGCTTGGCCCAGAAAACCAGTTCCAATGATCCGTCGAGATGTTCCAGCAAAGTGGAACAGCTTTCTACCCAGTCGCCGTCGTTGCAATATAATACCGAATTGATTTCCCGTAATTCGGCATGATGTATGTGACCGCATACAACGCCATCGACACCGCGTTCCTTGGCCAGATGTGACAGTGCATCCTCAAAGCTGCCGATGTAACTGACCGCGTTTTTCACCTTCAACTTCAGGTAAGCTGCGAGTGACCAGTAAGAATAACCGAAGAACTTGCGCATGCCGTTGATGTAATGATTGAGATCCAATAAAGTGTCATAGGCGATATTACCCAGTTTGGCGAGCCAGCGGCTGTTCTTGACGATGACGTCGAATTCGTCGCCGTGCATCACCAGTAGTTTTTTGCCGTCCGTGGTGGTGTGCACATAGTCCTGATGAATTTCAACATTGCCAAACACGTGGCCGATACAATCCCGCATGGCTTCATCATGATTGCCCGGTACATAAATGACTTTGGTACCGTGCTTGGCCTTGCCCAGAATGGACTGGATCACATTGGTATGCTGTTGCGGCCAGTAAGGGCTCTTTTTGATACTCCAGAAATCGACAATATCACCGACCAGAAAAAGATAGTCGGTTTCAACCGAGTGCAAAAAATGCAGCAATGCTTCCGCCTGGCAGCCGCGAAATCCGAGATGAACGTCCGAGATCCAAACACTTCTTACTTTGATGGGGGCTTTATTCTTTGTCATAAGTGCCTTCTTAAGTGGTTTAGTGATGGCAATGCAGCATAAAGCGTATTTGTTAAGCTTCTTTGAAGTATTTATTAAATATTGATGAAATCTTTATGAAAGAGGATAAATGGGGTGGTTTTTTGCGGTGATTCCGTGATGTTTGGGAGCTGATTCCAGTAAGATGATAGTTGACACGGCAGCACCCTGCTAAAACACATTGCACAATCCATGCACGATGACACAACCATTTCCCGAACTCCGGCAAATTGAAGCGATTATTCATGAGAGCAATCCGGCGTATTTGCGCAATAAGGTGCTCTGCCAGGTGCCCTGCGGCAATGACCGGCTGCCGGTTTATGCGTTGACACTCGGCAGCAGTGCCACTGATGTGCCGTGTGTGACGTATGTCGCCGGTATCCATGGTCTGGAGCGTATCGGTACGCAGGTTGTTATTGCTTTCCTCGAAGGTCTGCTGGAGCGCTTGAAATGGGACCGGGTATTGGCTGAAATTCTGCAGCGTGTGCGCATCAATTTCCTGCCCATCGTCAATCCGGCCGGGATGTTGAATAAAACCCGCGCAAACGGGAGTGGTGTCGATTTGATGCGCAATGCGCCGGTCGATAGCCATGAAAAAACCATCTTGCTTGCCGGAGGGCACCGGATTTCATCCGCGCTGCCGTGGTATCGCGGGAAAACTGACGATCCCATGCAGCCGGAAGCGCAGGCGCTGTGCGATTTTATTGCGCGGGATGTTTTGCCCGCACCGTTCAGTCTGGTACTGGACTGCCACTCCGGTTTCGGGTTTCATAACCAGATCTGGTTTCCTTACGCCCGGAGCCGGCGTGAACCGATCAAGCATTTAAAGGAAGTCTGTTATCTGCGCAACTTGTTTATGCAAACTTACCCGCACCAGGATTACCTGTTTGAACCGCAATCACAACATTATCTGGTGCACGGCGATTTATGGGATTTTCTGTATCTGAAATCATTGCAGAATGGCAATATTTTTCTGCCATTGACTCTGGAAATGGGTTCCTGGCGATGGATCCGCAAGAATCCGTTGCAGTTGCGCCAATTGCTCGGTTTGTACCATCCTATCAAACCGCACCGGCTCAACCGGGTGCTGAGAAGTCATCTGATTCTAATGGAGTTTCTGCTGCACGCCACGCTGTCATATCAAAACTGGCTTAATCAAGGTGACGCAGCAGAATTGGAACAGCAAGCTCTGGCGCTATGGTACCGATGAAACAGCCGGCACATTTTGTGCTGATCCGCGGGTTATTGCGTGAAGCGAGACATTGGGGGGAATTTCCCGGAAAGCTGCAACAACAATTTCCCGGCGCCCTGATCAGCACGCCGGATATTCCGGGTAACGGCATGCGGCATCATGAGACCAGCCCGGAATCCATCGCCGCGCTGACCGCAGCGTTACGCCAGCGGATCGATGCAAGTCAACCAATCCGGCTGGTTGCGCTGTCGATGGGCGGCATGATCGCAATCGACTGGATGACGCGCTATCCCGGGGAAGTCGAAGCGGCAGTGCTGATCAATACCAGCGCAAGACCGCTGTCGCCGTTTTATCATCGTTTGCGCTGGACGATTTATCCCCAAGTTCTCAAGATGATTTTCCATTCAGCTGTACAAAGGGAAGCAGATATTCTGCGCCTGACTTCAAACCGCCATCAGCACGATGAAAAACTGCTCGCATCCTGGCAACAATGGCAACAACAGAGTCCGGTATCAACAGCCAGCGCCAGAAACCAATTCCTCGCCGCTATCCAGTTTTCCATCACCGCCAAACCGCAGCAACCGGTACTCGTCGTAACCAGCCGGGCGGATCGGCTGGTGGATTACCGTTGCAGCCGGAAGCTGGCGCAAACCTGGTATGCGGACTACCGGCAACACGAATCGGCTGGTCATGATCTGCCGCTGGATGAGCCGCAATGGCTGGTTCAGAATATTCTGGAATGGTTTGATAAGAGCAAAGCAGCGCGCAATATTATTGCTCATAACGAAAAAAGTTGAAAATCACGGTGTGAGTATGCTGGGTAAATGAGCACTTCGAGCCTGTTTTAGCACGGCAGCGGCAACACGGATAGTTTTTCAACGGCCTATTCTGCTTTACCGCCTAATCCTGAATGATTTTTAAGATATGGGCCGTCATCGGCCTGTAACATTACTCCGCTATCGTAACCAGCATTTAATTCTTGAAATGGAGTCAGGCTTATGCTGGATGTGGATACCATGCTGAAGGACTATTTTCAGCAAACAGACGCGGCCAGCGATAAGCCGCTGATGAAAGCGGCATCTTCGCTGTTAAAGAAGCTGCTGCATCAGGAGGAGATCAATCATTTTATCGAGACACACCGGTATCTGGAAGGATTGGAATTCAACGATGCGGTGCTGGAGCATTTTAATTTCACCTTTCAGGTTTCCAGTAAAGACCGGGCGCGTATCCCTGATCAGGGCCGGGTATTGATTGTTGCCAATCATCCGCTGGGTTCTCTGGATGGATTGGCGCTGCTCAAATTGATATCCGAGATCAGAACCGATGTGAAGATTGTTGCTACGAATTTGTTGAATTGTATTGATCCGCTGCAAAGCCTGTTTTTATCAGTTGATAATCTATCCGGATCCGCCAATCAGCGCGGCAGTATGAACCTGATTGTCGCAGCACTGGAAGCGGGGCAGGCGGTTATTCTGTTTCCCACCGGGGAGGTGTCGCGGATTTCTCCGCTGGGGGTGCGCGACGGCAAGTGGAAGACCGGTTTTTTGTCGTTAGCGAAGAGAACCAAGACGCCGATCGTGCCGGTGTATATCGGCGGTAAGAACTCCACACTGTTCTATGGGCTTTCCAGTATCTACAAACCGCTGGGAACGATGATGCTGGTCAATGAAATGTTCAATAAAAAGGGCGGTGAGATTTTGTTCAGGATCGGCAAGCCGATTCCGTGGGAGTCGATTGCGGCAATGGATCTGTCCAAAAAGGGCGTGGCGAAATTGATGCGCAGGCAGGTCTATTTGCTCGGTAAAAAGAAGAAAAAAGAGCTGTTCAAACCGATTGAAAATATCATTCATCCGGTACGCACGAAATTAATCCGCAAGGAACTGAGAGCTTCGCAATTAATCGGCAAGACTCAGGACGGCAAGCATATTTATTTGTTTGACTATATACCCAGTTCCAGTGTCATGCGCGAAATCGGGCGCTTGCGCGAACTATCATTCCGTCAGGTGCAGGAAGGCACGGGTAATGCCTTGGATATCGACCGTTATGATCGCTATTACCGGCACCTGATTTTGTGGGACGAAGACGAACTGGAGATTATCGGTTCCTATCGTATCGGGGAAGCGGCGAAAATCCTGAAAGCACAAGGAGAAGCAGGGCTGTACACGCATAGCCTGTTCGAGTTCAACCCGGCATTTATGCCGTATTGGGAGCATACAATCGAGCTGGGGCGCAGTTTCATTCAACCCAGGTACCAGGGCAGGCGCAGTTTGGATTATCTTTGGTACGGGTTGGGCGCTTATTTGTATCAGCATCCGGAAATACGCTATCTGGCCGGGCCGGTTTCCATGAGCACTTCTTTGCCCGTACTGGCGCAAAAGACAATTGCGGGTTTTTATATGGGGTTGTTTGGCAACGGCAAACAGCTCGCCATGCCCCGTTTGCCATTTGATTTTGATCCGGTAAGCGATTTTGCATCACTCAAGCCGGTTAAGGATGAAGCAGAGTATAAGCAGGCGTATGCGATGCTAAAAGAAAAAATGGACGAGCTGGGGGTCAAGGTGCCGGTGCTGTATAAGCAATATGTGGAGCTGTGCGAGCCGGGCGGTTGCGAGTTTCTGGGATTCAATATCGATCCGGAATTCTCAAACTGCGTGGATGCGTTGATTCTGGTGCATGTTGATGCCATCAAGGAAAAGAAGCATCAACGTTATATTGGCAGTCACGCAACAGCTATGCAGGAGCGGAATTCTGCATAACCGCGGTTTCTGTTCCCGGGTTTGATTTTGGTTAGACAACCACTGGATTTTATTGATGATATGCGGAAACTTTATTGCGGCCGGTTGCTTTTGCCCAACTGACTGCATCCGTGGCGGCCTGTAATAAGCCGCAAAAGCGGTCGGTTGAATTCTGCTGTAATTCAGCGACGCCCAGACTTGCGGTGACGTTAATGCCGCATGGTTGCAGGTTTTCGATGGATTGGCGTATTTTTTCTGCAATTGTCATGGCATTTGTTCCATCGCAATGTGACAGCAACAGTACAAATTCTTCCTCTCCGTAGCGTGCGGCGATATCCTCCTGGCGGATAGCTGTGGTCAATACGGATGCAATTTCTTTCAGCACCTTGTCACCGCTTGCGTAACCGTAGTCATCATTGATTGATTTGAGCCGGTCCATATCGACCATGATCAGGCTGCATGGGATGTTGTGCCGGGCGGCTTCACTGAGTCTGGATGGCGCCGTTTCCAGCAGGAAATACCGATTATATAGACCGGTCAAAGGGTCTTTCATAGCCAGTTCCTGCATCTGGTGTTGTTGTGCGGTGGTTTTGTCCAGCAGCTTTTTGTTGCTGATCAGGTTGTTGATTCGTGTTAGAAATTCTTCCTGGATCAATGGCTTGCTGACATAATCATTGACGCCCGAGCGCAACAATTCGACTTTGCACGCGACATCATCAATCACTGAAAATACTAACAGCGGTATGTGTTTTTTATCTTCTCCAAGATTCCTGATAGCTCTTACAATGCTGTGTCCATTTAATCTGCCCTTGAGCAAGATGTCTGCGAGTACCAAGTCATAGTCGTTTTTCTGCAAAGCATCCATGCCTGCTTCACCGGTGATGAAATGATCCACCGTATAGCCGCAGTCTCTTAATAATGCCGATGTCATGTTTGCCATGGATGGATTGTCCTCAAGATACAGAATACGCCCGCTCATTGTTTTATTGTGTTTTTTTCTGGAGAATTGCGCGATGTAGCTGGTGATTTTATGCAGCTCATGTTTGGCGAATATCTCTGTTACTCCGGCTGAGAATGCTTCATCCAGTAATTGCTTGTCTTCGTTCGAGGTAATCATTACCAATGGTATTTGCCGGGTACGGGAATCGGCGCGTAACTGCGATGAAAACATCGGCCCATCCATATCCTGTAAATGCATTGCGACGAAGACCAGATCAAAAGGTTGTTCTCTGAGCAGCGTCAGGGCTTCATTACCGGTTGCAACCTGTTTGGTTTCCAGTCCGCCCGATTCAATGGCGGATGAGAGAAGTTTTTGATACGTTCTGGATGGTTCAACGATAAGTCCTTCCATGCTCTGATACCCCCTAGTGACATCAATCTGGTTGCGTTAATCAGTTGCTTGTTTTGCAAAGAAGATTGATATCGACATTCCAGTCTGTTTTTTTAGAGAATTTCTTTTTCAGAGTACTTTGGCACGGATTTTTATGTATTTTGATGCGGTATTCAGTCAATTACTTTAAGGGAGGGCGATCGA
>CAZDYN010000010.1:0-9339 GCA_964509635.1 uncultured Nitrosomonas sp.
TTGAATGCAGATAGGGGATGGTAAACCAGGTGATTGCTGGATCGCAATCGATCACACCAAGTAAAATTGACTCGGAGAGTAATAGTAAGTTGGGGTGACGCTAGGAACTCCAAAAATTTGCACTAAATTTTATTGAAGATAAGTTTTGTTATCCAACTGTTTAAGTTTTGCTATCGTAGGTAAATCCAAACATATCAAGTGATACCGCAAGCCACGTAGGTGTGTGAAAAACTCCCATAGACACTCCATCACTATCGACATCGGCTTCGAGGTTTGAATTTTCGTAAACTATCTCGAAGGCCTCAGCAGATGTCGGAACGATGACAAGCGTGTGTTTTGAATCAAGGCGAAGTTCCTTCATTTCAATCCGCCACTCGCGTTCCCAAGTGTAGTCAATGCCGTTTTCTGGATCGTAGGGACAGAATCTGTAAAGGAAATTATCTGGATATTTTGTTTTGAAATCTGGATGATCATAGATTACGGGCCTGCCACCTTGAGAAAATAACCATCTCTTGTTAACAGCTACACCGTAAGGTTCATATCGCGGTCGGTGGTGCTTTTCCGATGCTATAGATACGAGTGAGAAGATAGAGTTGAATTCTTGAATGGGTGCTTCAGTGAAGCAAATGGTATTTTTTCCATATGTCCATTCGGATGAGCCGTGAAGGAATCCTTCGCGCAGAATCTTCGTAAGAATATGACTTGCTGTATCGGCACTATTAAATCTATATCCTCGTGACTCATGCCAAATCGGCTCTTTCCCACGTGTAAAATGAAAAAGGAGGTCGCTCATATCTCGTCGAACCAATCGAATACGTTTTGCCAGTTCGGGGGAAAGGTCTGGGGTAGACTGCGGTGTCACTTTGTGATGCCTCGCTACAATTAGTCTTTTAAAATAATGCAATGTAATGCATCAAAAATTTCATCAGACATTGTTAATTCTTTTTTAAAGCACATCATCATATATCCCATGAGGATTTTTCAATTGTACTGTTTAAATGAGCTTATCATCATTTAAGAAGGTTATTGTGTTTTAGTGCAACCTCCAATCCACCCCCGCACTTCCAGCACAACTGAAAATTGGCCGGATTTTCTTCATTGCACGCAGGGCAGTGAATGATACCGGTTGCAACCGGTGTATTTTCGTAGGTTTTTATCACACGTTTGCCGCGCTCATAGTCTCCATCGCGTGTGACCCATACTTCCGGGTAGGCGTGGGTAAAGGGGATTTCTCCGGCCACGCCTTGCGCGTGCTGGTTAAAAATTTGCGCCGGAATATAGGCGTGTTCGAGCAGATCAAGTACTATCTGCGCTTCCATCAAATTGCTGGCAGAGTAAATTTTTTTCATGCAATGAGGAATGCAAAAACAATCAACCGGTTAATTGGGTAAAACTATGTGGTTCAGAAATTTACAAGCTTATCGTATCACCAGCGGAAATATAACACCGAATAGCCTTGAGGAAGCACTTTCACAGCACGCCTTGCAACAATGCATGCAGATGGAGATGCAAAGCCGCGGCTGGGTGGTGCCGCGCGAGGAACAGGAAAATTTTGTGCATGCGTATGGCCAGCAATGGCTGATTGCCTTCGCGGTGGAGAAGAAACTGTTGCCGGCTGCGGTGATTAATCAGCATGCCAAAAACCGGCTGGCGCAGATTGAGCATATGCAAGGCTATAAACCCGGAAAGAAACAGATCCGGGATATCAAAGAAGCCACGATCATCGAATTATTGCCGCGCGCTTTTACGCAACGCCATAAGACCTATGCCTGGATCGACGGGGTAAAAAACCGCCTGATTATCGATACCGCGAGCGCCAATAAAGCGGACGAACTGGTTGAAGTGTTGATTAAATCGCTGCACGGCCTGACGCTGGCGCCGCTGGAAACGCAGATTTCACCTTCTTCGGCGATGACGCGCTGGCTATCCGGCGATGATCTGCCGGCGATCTTTTCAATCGACCGTGATTGCGAACTGCAAGGCATGAGCGATGAAAAAGCCACGGTCAAATATACCCATCATATTCTGGATGCGGAAGAGACCGTGCGGCATATCCGCGCGGGAAAGAAAGTGATCAAGCTTGCGATGACCTGGAACAGCAAAATCTCGTTTGTGTTGCATGACAATCTTCAACTGCGGCGCATCGCGCCGCAGGATATTCTGAAGGAGCCAGCCGAGAGTACCGAGGAATTATTTGCCAGTGATTTCGCCATCATGACAGGCGAATTGAGCGAACTTATTACCGACATCGTTGAAGCGCTGGGCGGCGAGGATCACAGTTAGCAGGCCGTTGAAAAACTATCTGCGTTGCCGCTACGGTGTTAAAAACAGGCTCAAAATGCTCATTTATTACGCATAAACTGCGCTTTTTCGCCTGTTTTTGCCTTGTATCGGCTGCCTCGAAAACGTTTTTCAACGGCCTGTTAGTCTCTAATCAACCGGTCTAATGTTTGTTGTTATTGGCTTGATCCTTGATACCCGACAGCACGCCGTTTGCAGCTTTGCTGACAAAATCAGCCGTCTTTTGCGCCAAAGTGGCGCCTGTCTCCACTTGGGTCTGTCCAACCGAGGCAACCTGCTGCGCAAAAGTAGCCAATGTTTCCTTTAACTGCGAACCCACATTGGTTCCGGTATTTTGGGCATGATGGCTCAGATCGAGCAGAATATCGGCGACCAGACCTTGCGCGGCGGTGGCGGTGTGCCGCAGCGTATCCAGGAACAGGCTTTCCAGGCTCTCCAGGTCGGAGCGTGTACGGGTCAATTCCGTATCGGAGAATTTCTTTGCCTGCCCTGCCGCTTCTTCGACGGCGAGTTTGGAAGCCTCGGCAAATCTTGCCAGCGCTGAATCGAGCCCGGCAACGGCTTCGGTGATTTGTGATTTTGCCGCATGAGCCTGATTGGCGGCCTGCAGCAATTGCTGCTCAGCACCGTCGTGCACGCCCTGCATAACGGCTGTGATAATCCGCTGCAACGAGTTCAGATCGATGTTTTTTGCATTCATCGCTTTGAGCGTTAAACGGTGAACTGTTTCCTGAATATTGGAACCATGCGCAATGGCTTCACGAACTTCCGCTTCTAAAGTTTCGATATCGTCGTTGTTGTCAGACTTGCTATTAGGCTGATGGGTATTTTCATTTTGCATGATGACGCATCCTATTAGAGTGAAAAGTTATGTTTCGTTTTCATTTTCCCCCGCTATTCCCGAGTTGGTCAAGGCCATTCATATACGGGCGTAAAACCTCCGGAATGGTGACGCTGCCATCGGCGTTCTGATAGTTTTCCAGCACGGCCACCAGAGTACGTCCCACGGCGAGCCCGGAACCGTTCAGTGTGTGCAGCAGCGCCGGTTTGCCATTTTCATTACGGAAACGGGCCTGCATGCGCCGTGCCTGGAATGCTTCGCAATTGCTGCATGAGGAAATTTCCCGGTAGGTGTTTTGCGCTGGCAGCCAGACTTCAATGTCGTAGGTTTTCGCCGCCGAGAAACCCATGTCGCCGGTGCATAAGGCCATGACCCGGTATGGCAGCGCCAGTTTCTGCAGGATCTTCTCCGCATGACCCACCAGTTGCTCCAGGGCTTCGTAGGATTGATCGGGATGCACGATATGCACCAGCTCAACCTTGTCAAACTGATGCTGGCGGATCAGGCCGCGCGTATCCCGGCCATAGCTGCCCGCCTCGGAACGAAAACAGGGGGTATGCGCTACAAATTTCAACGGCAGAGATTGCAGCGGCACGATTTCATCGCGCACCATGTTGGTGATGGGCACTTCTGCGGTTGGGATGAGATGAAATCCGGGCGCATTGTCCGCAGCGGGATCGTCCGCGCCGCCGGCGTTGACGGCAAACAAATCCTGCTCGAACTTGGGCAGTTGCCCGGTGCCGCGCAGACTTTCCCGGTTCACCAGATAGGGCACATAGGTTTCGATATAACCGTGCTCCCGGGTGTGGGTATCCAGCATGAATTGAGCCAGGGCGCGGTGTAAACGCGCCAGTCCGCCTTTCATCAGACTGAAGCGCGCGCCGCTGAGTTTGGCGGCGGTTTCAAAATCCAGTAGCCCAAGGCCTTCGCCGATACTGACATGATCCTTGATGTCAAAATCAAACGGCCGTGGTTCGCCCCAGCACCGGATTTGCACGTTGTGCGTTTCATCCTTGCCTTCCGGCACAGTGATATGCGGCAGGTTAGGGACTTCGAGCAATATTTTCTGCAAGCGGTGCTGGATATGCTCCAGTTGCGTCTCGGCCTGCTTCAATGCATCGCCCAGGTGCGCCACTTCAGCCATAATCGCTGCGGTATCTTCACCCTTGCTTTTAGCCTGGCCGATTTTCTTTGAGGCTGCATTGCGTTGCGCTTGCAGTTCCTGGGTCTGTGTCTGGATGACCTTGCGTTCCGCTTCCAAGGCATTGAAGGTATCGGCAGGGAATTGATAGCCTCTCCTGGCAAGCTGCCGGGTGACATTATCCAGATCACTGCGTAATTGCTGAATCTCTAACATGCAAGAACTCCAAAATAGCCGGGGTTGATTGAAATGATATTTATATTTTATGCTTTGCTTGCTTATCCAGGTTGCGCAGATAAGCCAGTTTTTCCTGAATTTTCTGTTCCAGCCCATAAGCCGTCGGTTGATAAAAACTGACTTCGGGCATGTCATCCGGAAAATAATTTTCTCCCGCCGCATAGGCTCCGGGGCAATCATGCGCATAGCGGTAAGCGTTACCGTAACCGATATCCTTCATCAGCCGGGTGGGCGCGTTGCGCAGGTGGATGGGGACGCGGCGTGATTTATCCTGGGCCACAAAGGAACGCGCCTGGTTATAGGCCAGATAGGCGGCGTTGCTTTTCGGTGCACAGGCCAGATACAAGGCGGCCTGCGCAAGCGCCAGTTCACCTTCCGGGCTGCCCAGCCGCTCATACGTCTCGCAGGCATCCAGTGTCAGGCGCAACGCACGCGGATCGGCCAAGCCGATGTCTTCCGTCGCCATGCGGATCAACCGCCGTCCGATATACAGCGCATCGGCGCCACCATCCAGCATACGGCACAGCCAGTAAAGCGCCGCATCCGGTGAGGATCCGCGCACGGATTTGTGCAGCGCGGAAATCTGGTCATAAAAGGCATCGCCGCCTTTATCAAAGTTGCGCGCGCTGCGCGACAAAGTATTGGCGACCGTATCCTTGCTGATATGCGTTATGGATGCGGTTTCCGCCGCAGTATGGATTTGCTCCAGCAGATTCAGCAGCCGCCGGGCATCGCCATCGGCGAATTCGATCAATAATTGCCGCGCTTCATCGGCGAATTGCAGGTTGCCCGGCACCTGTTCAAGAGCGCGATCCAGTAGCTGGGACAGTTCCGGCTCCGACAGGGCGGTGAGCACATAAACCTGAACGCGTGACAGCAAAGCGTTATTCACTTCAAACGACGGATTTTCCGTGGTGGCGCCGATAAAGGTGACCAGTCCCTGCTCGACATACGGTAAAAAGGCATCCTGCTGTGATTTGTTGAAACGATGCACTTCATCGACAAACAGAATGGTATGCCGCCCGCTTTGTTGTAGCACCAGCTGGGCCTGCTCAATCGCGGCGCGGATATCCTTGATGCCGGACAGCACAGCGGACAGCGCGATGAATTCGCTGTTGAAATCGGCCGACATGATGCGCGCCAGCGTGGTTTTGCCGGTTCCCGGCGGGCCCCATAAAATCATCGAATGCGGTTTGCCCGATTCAAACGCCAGCCGCAATGGCTTGCCCGCGGCGAGCAGGTGGCTTTGTCCGATAATGTCGTTCAGATGTTTGGGACGCAACTGCTCCGCCAGCGGTACTTTGGGTTGATGGGGCGAGAACAGGCCGGTATCACTCACTGATGACGTCCGCATTATCAGGCGGGATGAATTTAAATAAATCAGCGGGCAGCTTGGGATTCTTGTCCAGATCCGAGAATGACAATATGGTCGTCTGACCGAAACTGTCGCGCAACGCCATGATTTTGAGCGCGCCGTCCGGTGAGAATCCCATCTGGATGAACTCGAAGGCGCTTTCCTTGCTTTTGGGAATGGCTTCGAGCCATTCCATTTCATTTTGTAAACCCAGCTCCACCAGTTCAAAATTGTCTTCTATGGTGCTGCTGCCCGCCAGCAATGCAGCCGGGCTGCTGCCGATCGCGATGTTGAATTGCCGCACGGTGACTTGATTCAGATCGCGATCATAAAACCAGACCTGAACGCCATCGCCGATGATGAGTTGCTCGTAGGGTTTCTCATAAGTCCAGCGGAATTTTTCCGGGCGCTCGAATTGCATCGTGCCACTCGATTCCTGTATGGCGCGGGCACTCCTGTCGTATAGCGTCTGGGAAAAGTGAGCGCGTACCGTGCGCGTTTCCTGGATGAAGGTTTTGAGGCTGCCGATGGCGGCCGCTTCAATCTCCATGGGCATCAGGCTGCCGAGCAGCAGGAAAAAAATGGAACAGCTTGAACGATACATAATGTTCCTAAAATGAAATTGTCGTGTGAAGCAGCGCAGCGCAGCCGGAAACCGGATCATTCGTTGCGCGCCGGAGCCAGTACTTCCCGGTTGCCGTTATTCTGCATCGATGAAACCAAACCGGCGCGTTCCATTTCTTCGATAAGCCGCGCTGCGCGATTATAGCCGATGCGCAAATTCCTTTGCACCAGCGAGATGGACGCGCGGCGGGTTTTGACAACGATGGCAACCGCCTCGTCATAGAGCGGATCGGCTTCGCCTTCCGGCGGTTTTTTAGGATCAAACGAATTTCCATTGTTTTCATCGTCACCGGCCTGCAGAATTTCCTCGATATAAGACGGTTCGCCATGCTCCTTGAGGTATTCAACCACTTTGTGCACTTCGTGGTCAGCGACAAAAGCGCCGTGTATGCGTTGCGGGTAACCGCTGCCGGGCGGCAGATACAGCATGTCGCCTTGCCCGAGCAGGGCTTCGGCGCCCATCTGATCGAGAATCGTGCGCGAATCAATTTTGCTGGATACCTGAAAGGCGATCCGGGTCGGAATATTCGCTTTAATCAGACCGGTGATCACATCGACCGAGGGGCGCTGCGTCGCCAATAGCAGATGGATGCCGGATGCCCGGGCTTTCTGCGCGAGCCGTGCGATTAACTGTTCAACTTTCTTGCCGGCAACCATCATCAGATCCGCCAGTTCATCGATCACGACGACAATGAGCGGTAACTCTTCCAGGTATTCCGTTATTTCCTCTGGCGGCAGCAGCGGATTAACCACAGGTTCTTCATTTTTAACCGCTTCGCGTATTTTCTGGTTATAACCGGCGAGATTGCGGACTCCCAGTGCCGACATCAATTTGTACCGCCGCTCCATTTCCGCGACACACCAGCGTAACGCGCTGGCGGCCTCGCGCATGTCGGTGACAACCGGTGTCAGCAGATGCGGGATGCCTTCATAGACGGATAATTCCAGCATTTTGGGATCAATCAGGATCAGGCGGATTTGCTCCGGCGTGGCTTTATAGACAAGGCTTAAAATGACTGCATTGATCGCAACTGATTTGCCTGACCCCGTTGTTCCCGCTACCAGTGCGTGCGGCATTTTTGCCAGATCCGACACTACCGGGCGGCCGCTGATATCCTTACCCAGAGCGATGGTGAGCGGAGAAGCGGAATCGGCATAGACCTGCGAACTGAGAATTTCCTGCAAGCGCACAATTTGCCGTTTGGGATTGGGGATTTCCAGTCCCATGCTGGTTTTCCCCGGGATGGTTTCAACCACCCGGATACTGGCAACGGACAATGCGCGCGCCAGATCTTTAATCAGATTAATTACCTGATTGCCTTTGACACCGACCGCCGGTTCAATTTCGTAACGGGTGATCACGGGGCCGGGAAAAGCGGCGACCACCTTGACATCGACGCCAAATTCCTTGAGTTTCCGTTCGATCAGGCGCGAGGTGAATTCGATCGTTTCCTTGGACAGGACTTCAAAGTCTTTTTCCGGCTCATCCAGAAGATGTAGCGGCGGTAACGGGGAATCGGATAAATCGGAAAACAGCGAAGGCTGTTTTTCTTTAATGATACGTTGCGATTTAATAATAGTGGTGGTCGGCGGCTCAATATGCAGTAACGGGCTGCTTTCCATGCGCTTTTTTTCATTCTCGACAACGTGTTCGCGCACGCGTGCTGCAATGATACCGGCAAATTTGTCTTGCCGTGTTTCCCAGGCATTTTTCAGCAGGACTAATAAATTCTCAACACACTCGCCGATCTTTTCGACAAAACGCACCCACGACAGGCCGGTGAACTGACTGAAACCGACTGCGATGAGGATGAGTAACGTCAATGTTGCGCCGGTAAAACCCAGTATTTGCGCGAGGTAATGACTGATGGTGCTGCCCAGCATCCCGCCCGGCATCAGCGGAAGCGAGATGTTGATGGTATAAAATCTGAGTGATTCCAAGCCGCTGCTGGCCGCCAGCAGAAGTAAAAAGCCGCCCAGCGACAGCAGCAGGGAATGGCGGTCAAAAATTCCGGCGCTATCAATGCGGCGGTAGCTCCAGTTCACCGCTGATAAAAAGAAAGCGACCCACCACCACGCCGATGCGCCGAACAAATACAACAGCAGATCAGCCAGCCATGCGCCGGCATGTCCGCCGGCATTCCGGATTTGATTAAAATCGCCGCTATGGGACCAGCCTGCGTCGCCGCGGTTATAACTGAAAAATATCAGTATCAGATAAAGCGCGGCGCCCACCAGGATCAACCAGCCGGATTCCCGCAGTAATCTGGCTACTCTGGGTGAGAAAGAATGGCCGCCTGCTTTTCTGGCCATCGGTTTGTTGATTAAACTCATGGGTATCTCAAACGAAAGGGTTTGTCTGGTTGATGCGCTGAATTATATAAGGGTACCTCTAAAAATCCCAATCCCGTTACAACACGCCGTGATTCCGGATAAATGTTTCCTTATATATCAATTATATGCTGACTCAATCTTTTTTGTTCGCGCTCCGGTTTGTTGAGAACTTTGAGTTTCTTAAAGTGCCTGTAAGAGAATTCGTAGCTGTCATTCCGGACGTAGTGAGGAATCTTTAATAATCAATGCAACAGATTTATCGTTGAAAAACTGTCTGCGTTGCCATTGTGGTGTTAAAAGCAGGCTCAAGATGCTCGTGAGTCATGCACGATCCGCTTTTGCCTGTATTTGCGAGGCAGCCGGTTGCCTCAAATGCATTTTTCAACAGCCAGTTAGCATAGCCTATTTGGATGTTCGCGCGATACTTGCGTATGGCGGGTTGATCCCGGTAGATAAAGTGTTCCACCCGGATTAGCAGGCCGTTGAAAAACTATCTGCGTTGCCGCT
>CAZDYN010000010.1:9349-18549 GCA_964509635.1 uncultured Nitrosomonas sp.
TTACGCATAAACTGCGCTTTTTCACCTGTTTTTGCCTTGTATCGGCTGCTTCGAAAACGTTTTTCAACGACCTGTTAATCGGATCTTGAGCGCGACAAAATCGCAGCAACAGCAGGTTTGTCTTTGTTGGTGACGGGCGGTACAGTGGAAACCAGGTTGCCGCCATTGCGTTTTGAAATGAATAGCGCATCTTCCGCACGCTTGCATAAATTTGCTTTGTCGTCAGCTTCTTCCAGCATGGCGACGCCGATACTGAGCATGATTTTATTTTCCGAGTCCCTGTCGATCCTGGCAGACACCTTTTTACGAATGGCTGCGCATACTTTTTTTGCTTCGGCCAGATCCGTTTCAGGAAACAGGATTGCAAATACATTGATGTCAATGCGGTAAAAAAGATCTGTGATTCTGATATTGGTTTTAATTTCCTGGGAAATGGTTTTTATAAAATCATTCTTGTTGCGGTAATCATAGTTATCGCTGAATAGCTTAATAAGATCAATATCAATAATAGCGACGGATAAGTTCCGGTGGTACCGTTTGCATCGCAATATTTCGGTATCCATCTCAGCCTCAAAGGCCTGCCTGTTTTTGTATCCGGTAACCGGGTCGATCAGTAACTGAGTCATTAAGGCGGACATGTCGATATTCGCCTTTTTGATTTTGATGATCATGATGGTGGAACAAATAATCAGCAGTAATGTAAGTCCTCTATTAAAAAGAACAACATTTACTGGCGCGATGGCACCGGGTGATAGATAAAAACCGGTCAGCGTAAATAGGATTCCAAGAGCCGCGATCAAGTAAGTAAAACGGATTCCACTCACCCATAGTGTAGCCAGTATGACTAATGCATACGGCGCAGCGGATGCAACACCCAGCGGCGTATTCAAGTCGAAGATAAAAATGCAGAGTGTTGCGGCTAAAATGATTAGACCATTAGCTTGGATGGCGCATTCTCTGGATAAGAGTTTCAACGCGGCAGTTGCCGACAGAATTGGGCTATACATCGGTTTGAGTGTTGATATGTATGAAAGTAAGGTTGATCACATTTTACGGATTCTGGGAATCAATCTTTATAGGCAAATTAATACGATAGCAATCAGCCCATTATATAGATATTTTAAGTATGAAATTTAAGATTTCTCACATTGGCTTGCACCAACCGGTTTTAATTATTCAGCTTAATTATCCGGGTTCCTGTTATCCGGTCATGGAGGAACTGATGATCCCGGTCAAATAGCGCCCAGATAATGCCGCAGCCAAAAAGGAAAATACCCGTCAATGCAAGCAGGTAGCGGATGATTGCCTGCCGTTTGCTGAGACTGCCGCCCTCTGCGGTAACCAGACGTATTTTCCAGGTCTGCATGGCCAGTGTTTGTCCGCCATGTGTCCAGAACCAGGTAAAGTAACAGCCCATGATAATCAGCAAGTAGAGCTGGAACAGCGGTCTGAAGTAGGCCGCTTGCGGATCGCTGAGAATGAGATGAAAAATAAAACTGGCAATGAACAGAACAGCCAGCAGCAGTAAAAATTCGTAGACCAGGCAAGCTATCCGCCGCCAGAAACCGGGTGTTGAATATGTCATGTTTGATTTAAATCAATGTAAGTGGCGCAGCTATGCCGGAATATAAAAAAGCAAGGGAGCGGAAAGATTATTGTACGTTGGAAAAAGGTTTAATATCAGCCTTGGTGATTGATAATTATTATCGTTTGCGTTATTATATTCAATTGGCTAGTTTAACCTTACTTATTTTGTGCGCATTTTATAGCAACTCATGGCGGTTGTGCCGGGCACTCGTAAATACAAGAACAAAATCACTGTTATCCGGCCTATTTTAGATCAAGTAAGTAAGAAAATTGTCTGGATTTGTATTCTGTAATGCAATCATTATCGCGGAAAAGCATTGACTATCTGGGGTCGCAACAACGCCTTGTCTCGTTACCCGGCTTGTTGTTTGTACTCATCGTGCATGTTGCATTATTTTACTTCCTCTGGAATCAACGTCTGATTCCGCAGCCTGAACGAGTGGTTACATTGTTCGCCGAACTGATTGCCCCGCCAGCGCCGGATACGGCGCCTAAAGCGCTACCCGAGCCAACGCCCGTGAAGCTGCAACCGGCCAGGAAGCCTGTGATCAAGCCCAAACAGGAGCGTCTCGTGACAAAATCCCCCGTACCTGCGCAACAGGAACCTGCCGCACCGCCGCCGGAGCCATCTCCGGAACCCGTTGCCGAGCAGGTGGAATCCGCGCCAGTGGCTGCGGCGCCCGCGCCTATGCCAACGGGGCCTGTCACGTTGTCTTCGGAATTGTCCGTTTCCTGTCCAACATTGACGCCTCCCGAGTATCCCGCGATTTCACGGCGCATGGGGGAGGAGGGTAAATTGGTGCTGCGTGTGGAACTGGATGAAAGCGGGCGTATCGATGAGGCAAAAGTTATTAGTAGCAGCGGTTATGAACGTCTTGATGCGGCTGCACTGACCGCGGTAAAGAGCTGGCAATGCAATCCGTCGTTGCGTAACGGCCAGCCGGTTCGAGCGGTCGCCTTACAACCCTTTAATTTTGTATTGCAAGGAAATTAATCAATGGAACAAGGACTCGGCTTTTCTCACTTTCTTGACCAGATCGATGGTGTCGGTATCAGCGTGCTGATATTGCTGCTGTCCCTTTCGGTGGCGAGCTGGTATCTCATTATCACAAAAAGCATCGCTAATCTTATGGCCAAGCGCCGTGCCGAGGCTTTTCTAAAACATTTCTGGAGTTTTGATTCGCTCGAAGCGGTTCATGCTGCATTTAAGAATGCGGCTCCGGATAATGCTTTTGCGGAGATTGCCAAATTGGGTATTGACGCAGCGGCGGATTCCAAGATTCACAGTTCACATAAACTGGCAGCGGCCGGCGGTACCAGTGAGTTTCTTACGCGCACCTTACGCAACGGCATCGATCAGGAAGCCACGCGGGTTGAAAACGGCCTTACCCTGATTGCAACAGCAGGCTCGGCGGCGCCTTATATCGGTTTGTTTGGAACCGTATGGGGCATTTATCATGCGTTGATACAAATCGGACTTTCGGGTCAGGGCACGCTGGATAAGGTGGCCGGTCCGGTCGGTGAGGCGCTGATCATGACGGCACTGGGGCTGGCGGTGGCTATTCCGGCTGTGCTGGCCTACAACACTTTTGTGCGCCGCAACCGAATCTGGCTCGCGCGCCTGGAGGCTTTTGCGCATGATCTGTTTATCCTGATCACCGTAGGTGATGACAACGATGTGCCGGTTTCGCCACCGCAATCAACAGCCGGGGTTGCTGCGGATGCAATCAATGTTGCAGTTGCAAGGGGGCGATAATGGCGTTCGGAAGTATGCAGGATAACGGGCGTCAGGCGCCAATGTCGGAAATCAACGTGGTGCCGCTGGTGGACGTGATGCTGGTGTTGCTGATCATTTTTATTATTACAGCACCGCTGCTCACGCATTCGGTCAAGATTGACCTGCCAAAGGCGGAGAGCGCGCCCAATATTACCCAGCCTGAACATGTTGAGTTGGCTATTCGCGCGGATGGCAGTCTTTTCTGGAATGGTGAATCCGTGGCATTGGAACAGTTGGCGCCGCGCTTTGGTGCAACGGTAATCCAGGCGCCTGATACGGAATTGCATATTCGCGCGGATAAGCTGGCGCATTACGAGCATGTTGCGCGAGTCATGAGCATCGCGGCCAAGGCGGGGATGGCCAGGATCGGTTTTATTACCGACCCTTCTGAGCGCTAGCAGGTGTTTGTCATTAAAAACATGTGCTCTGGCTGTGAATTGAATTGATAAGCTTCCCAGGGATGGTTTTTCACGCCGTGATGATGGGCCGGGCTGGCAATTTGCGGTTGAGAATACGCGATGGATTCAGTTGCATTTTACAAAGATATTGGTATAATTAAGAATCATTCTCATTATTATTATTTTTCTGATCTTTGTTTGTGGTTAATCATTTTTCTGAAATAGTGATCATAAGGTATCCAATATGTATGTGTGTGTTTGCAAGGGTGTAACGGAAAGCGCATTACGGGAAGCCATCCTTCAAGGCGCTGACCGGATGAGGGATTTAAAAGCCTCTCTGGGGGTGACGGGACAGTGCGGACTGTGTGCGTGCTATGCGAAGCAGGTTCTGGATGAGACCCTGATGCAGAAATCGCAGTTGCAGGAATTCAATTCCCGGGCGGATTGTATGTGCAAAACCGCCGCGTAAGGAAAAATAGCCGGTTTCTTTTCAATGGCGGATGAATGGCTGCTGTGTTGATGATCGTGTTTAATTGGATGGCGGTATGCTGATTCCGCGAGAGATTTAAATTTTCCCTGTTGGTAAAAGTATGCCTTCATGTATTGCGCTTTGAATTCCATGTGATCAATTGACGAATCCATGGTTTTACTTCCTTTATCCTCAATCCTGCTTGAATCGCTGATGTCATTTGATTGATTATGCGAAAAAACAATGACCGGTTGCCCGGGCTTGGTGACAACTGCAAAAATAAATTTCACATCCAATTATGATTATTCGCGGTTTTGCTAGCAACATTGATTTTTACGCAGTATGCATTATCCTGAGTCTGGTGATGGCTTTGCTGCCCGAATCCGGCGTGGCGGAACCGCTTGACAATATCCCTTCTACCGTACAAACCTATCATATCCCTGCCGGTTATCTGCACGATGCGTTGGCGCAATTTTCACAGCAGGCGGGAATAAAGCTTGCCATCGATCCGGCATTGTTGCAGGGAAAAGTAACACTGGGATTAACCGGTGATTTTGATTTTAAATCGGCATTGGATCAATTGCTTGCAGGCTCGGATCTGCAAGTCGTGCAGCGGGGCGGCAGTTATGCCATTACCGCAGCCACCGCAGCCACCGCAGCCACCGCAGCCACCGCAGCAGCCGAGCCTGCCGTTACGACATTGCCTTCAATACAGATCACGGCCAGTAATACCAACCGGTATGCAGCGGTGAGTTCCAGCACGGCAACGAAAACCAATACCTTGTTGCGCGATGTGCCTCAATCCATCACGGTCATAACCAATGAATTGATCAAGGATCAATCGATCCGGAGTATTGGCGATGCTGTCCGCTATGTGCCCGGTGTCGGTGTCTCTCAGGGCGAAGGCAATCGTGACGCGCTCGTATTTCGCGGTAATCGCTCAACCGGGGATTTTTTTACCGATGGCATCCGTGATGATGTCGAGTATTACCGTGATCTTTACAACATAGAGCGCGTTGAAGTGTTGAAAGGCGCCAATGGCATGATTTTTGGCCGCGGCGGCTCGGGCGGCGTGGTTAATCGCGTCACCAAGCAAGCCAATTGGGATCCGGTGCGGGAATTTTCCTTCCAGGGCGGGTCGTACAATCAGAAAAGGATGACCGCTGATGTCGGGCATGTGATCAACGATGTGGCGGCGATTCGCTTGAATGCCTTGTACGAAGATGCCGGCAGTTTCCGTGACGGTGTCAGCATGGAACGGCTGGGAATATCCCCGACCGTAACCCTTAAACCGACGCATCGCACCAAAGTGGTTGCCGGTATGGAACGTTTTCATGACGATCGTACTGCGGATCGGGGTATTACCTCGGTTTTAGGCCGAACTGGAGAAGTGACCGGTCCTGTCGATGTCAGCCGGTCGCAATTTTTCGGGGATCCCCGGCGTAGCCCCACGCATGTCGATGTCTTGTCGTTCAATTCCCTGATTGAACACAAATTCGATTCGGGCATTACGCTGCAAAACCGTACCAATTATGCGACCTATGATAATTTTTATCAGAATGTCTTTGCTAATGGCGGACTGAATACCGTAACTGATTTGGTTTCAATAGGGGCTTATAGCAATACGACAGCGCGCGAGAACGTCTTCAACCAGACGAATCTGCTGTATACGGTAAATACCGGACCTGTTTCGCATACGCTGATGGCGGGTGTCGAAGTCGGCCGCCAGGAAACCCATAACAGGCGCGCGACCGGCTTGTTCAATAATAATCCGGCCAATACCAATCTGCTGGTTCCCTTGAGCAATCCGATCACCAATGTTCCGATCACGTTCAGAACACGGGATTCGGGCGGGGATCTGGACGCGTTGAACCGCAGCATTGTCAATGTCACTTCGCTCTATATTCAGGATCAGATTGAGATCATTCCTCAACTTCAGGTGATTGCCGGGGTGCGTTATGATTTGTTTGAAGTGGATTTTCAGCAGAAGAATGGCCCGAGGGATCATTTGAAATCAAGGGATGACTTGATTGCGCCCCGCTTCGGTGTGATTTATAAACCGTTTCAGCCGGTTTCATTTTATGCCAGTTACAGCCAGGCTTATGTGCCACGGGCCGGTGATCAGCTCACGGCTTTGAACGTCACAATTGAAACGCTCAAGCCGGAAAAGTTTGTAACGCTGGAAACCGGGGTCAAATGGGATATCCGGCCTGATCTGGCTTTCACCACCGCCGTTTATCAACTGGACCGCAGCAATGTCATCAATTCGGTTATCGGAGGACAGACTTTCCTGACCAAAGGCCAGCGTACCGAAGGTGTCGAAGTCAGTCTCGCCGGGCAATTGACGCCCAATTGGAGCGTAATGGGCGGTTATGCCTATCAGGTAGGGGAAATTACCAGCGACATCCTGGGCATCGCACGGAAAGGTGCAACAGTCGCGGAGCTTCCGCGTCACACCTTCTCGATGTGGAGCCGCTATGACATTACGCCAGGCATCGGTGCGGCATTCGGTGTGATTCACCGGGACGATATGTTCGCTTCACTGACCAACCGGGTCAGCGTGTCCGATTTCACGCGCGTCGATGCGGCGCTTTTTGCGCAGTTTACCAAGCGCTTCCGCGGCCAGTTGAATATCGAGAATTTGTTCGATACCAAGTACTTTGCCTCAACACAGAACGATTTTAATATCACGCCGGGTTCGCCGATTGCGGTTAGGGCGACGCTGATCGCCAATTTCTAGCAGATGGAGGTTGGCAGTGGCATTTTTTTATTTGAATTTATGAATAATAATCATTATCATTACAATTTGTATTAGCATTAACTAATTCTAAAGGGAGGTTTAAAAATGTTTTTATTTAAGGGATTCGCAAACTCGCTGCGCAGGTCATTGCTGATGAGTTTGTGCTTTGTGACATTCGGTATCGGCAATGCGCTAACCGCAACTGCCGCATCCAACGTTCCTGCCATTGAGTCGGCCGTCGCCGCTTTCAAGACGATTGGAACGTTACGCAGAGAATTTCCCATCGATGCGGATGCCATAACCGCCGCTTATACCGGCGCGCTGCAAACTCTGGCACAAGAAGTGGATACGGCGAATGGTCTGGGATTGGATAGCAGCGTTCTGTCCGCCATTGAAGAGATCAAGGATGACAATGAGCCCATACTGGCGGCGCAGGTCATTGATAAGTCGCTGCAGCATGTTTTCTTCCAGACTATCCTTGATCGTATTACAGCCGTGCGTGATGACTTTGACACCGGCGCCACAGCCAGTCTGGTTGCGCAATGGGATGAAGCAGCCGCCGCATTTGAAGCCATTAAAAGCACGGCGGCCAGGGAAAATAAAGTGATTTCCGCCGACAGGCAATCGATTGAAACCGGAAGCAATCCCGGTTTGGATGTCCTGATCGCGGCAGCGCTGGCCAATGGCAAGACCGCACTGAACAAAGCGAACCCGGCCGAGGACAAGATTACGGTCGCGCTTGAACGTCAGGTTATCAGGATTGCGCTGGCCCGTACCTATTACATTGGCGTGTTGCGTGAAGTGGAAGGCATCATTTCCAATCTGGATGACGTGGAAGGCGCGCGCGAAGCGCAAAAAGAGGGCGAGATTTTTTACCGTCTTATCGAATCATTTGTTTCACGCGATAACCCGCTGGGGAATCTGTTAATAAAAGCGCAACTCACGGGCAATATTGCTGATGTCAATGCGGATCAGATCGTCAGCGAAATGAATAAAGGTTTTATTGGCCGCGTCAAGTCGGAATTGACGGCAAATGAATCCAGTATCGGCAGCGATCGCGGCCGTGCGATGGAAGTGGCCGAGGAAGCATTGCTCTACGCCAATGTTTTTCTTGAGGATCTGCAAGTGCGCATGAATGCGGCAACGCGCACGAACATGGAGAGCGCCCTGAATAGCCTGAAGGAGGCCAGCGCTGCGGGCAATGCAACGGCCGCGGCCACTGCGCGCGCGACCATTACGGCGCTGCTGGCCGATTATGAGAGCGAGCTTGAATTAGCCCAATACAATAAAACGCACGATACCGCCGTGATTCTGGATGGCGCTGTAGCCGCATTCAAGGAAATCGGCGTGTTGCGGCGTCAGTTTCCGGTTGATGCCGACGCTATTCTGGCGCAGTACTCCGGCGATTTGCAGCAATTGACGCAGATCGTTGATCAGCTCTACGGATCGGCGATTGATCCGGTTATTCTGGCGGCAATCGGTTTTATCAAAAATGAGGATCAGGTTTTACTGGCGGCACAAGCTATCGATAAATCATTGCAACGCGTTTTCGCGCTGGCGATTTATAACCGGGTAACCCTGGTGACCGATCAGTTTGACGATATGTCCACCGATGAGCTGACACTGGAATGGGACCGGGCATATGCCGCGTATCAGGCCGTTATCGGTACCGCGGCACGGGAAAACAAAGTGCTGACTGCCGACAAACAAACCATTCAATCCGGCAGTAATCCGGATATCGATGATCAGATTACGCTGGCCTTCGTACAAGGCAGACAAGCTTTGAACAAGGAAAATGCGGATGACCATACGCAGGCTGCCATCGCACGGGAAAGAATCATCATCCCGCTGGTCAGAGGTTTTCTGATCGGCGTGCTGCGTGAAGTCGAAGGCATTATTGGTGATCGCGATACCGATGTCGCCGAAGCGAGAGAGAAACAGATTGAAGGCGAATATTTCTACAATATCGTCGAAGGATTCATCTCGCAGGATAATCCGTCCGGCAATAGCCGCATCAAGGCGCAGTTGACCGGCGACATGGCGAATGTCGTGGCGGACGAGATCGTCAGTGACATCAGCCGGGGTCTGATTGGTCAGATCAACAGAAGTCTGGAACAGATTGAGGCCGCATTTGCCGCGGACAGTCATCAGGCAATGATTGCCGCCGAAAGAACATCCCTGTATGCCAGTATTGTTTTACCCGATCTTGAATTACGTTTGGGTTCGCTG
>CAZDYN010000011.1:0-17882 GCA_964509635.1 uncultured Nitrosomonas sp.
TCCATTTGCGCGACCGCTTGATGCACCTGCTCGATACCTGCGCTCTGTTCTTTGGATGCCGAAGTAATGTCCGACATGATGTCGGTCACTTGTTTGATCGAATTGACGATCTCATCCATCGTCTTGCCGGCCTTGTTAACCAGTGCAGCGCCTTCATCGACTTTGTGCACTGAATCATCAATCAGCGATTTGATTTCCTTGGCGGCGGAGGCGCTACGTTGCGCGAGGTTGCGGACTTCGGTTGCTACCACGGCAAAGCCGCGGCCTTGTTCTCCTGCGCGGGCTGCTCCAACAGCCGCGTTGAGTGCCAGGATATTGGTCTGGAAAGCGATGCCGTCAATGACGTTAATGATGTCCGCAATTTTGTTGGAGCTTTCACTGATGGATGACATTGTGGTGACAACTTCCTTCATCATGTTACCGCCCTTGGCGGTGATCTCACTGGCCGTCATGGCCAGTTGATTGGCATTGATGGAATTGTCCGTGTTTTGACGCACGGTTGTCGTGAGTTCTTCCATGCTTGAGGCGGTTTCTTCCAGGGAAGATGCTTGTTCTTCCGTGCGTTGTGATAAATCCAGATTGCCGGAGGCTATTTCTCCTGATGCCTGGCGGACTAATACGGCATTTTTTTGCACATCCAGTACGGTAGCTCTGAGGTTAACGCCCATCTGAGTGAGCGCCTTTAATAATTCGCCGAACTCATCACTGCGGTTAATGGAAAATTTGTAAGTCAAATCACCGGCGGCCAGGGTATTTGCAATATCAGTGGCCTGCTTTAACGGTGCCAAGGTATTTCTTGCCATGCTAAAAGCAAGATAAGCCATCACGGCTACACCGGCCAAGGTCATTCCGCCGATAATGCCGCCGAGCGACGAGGGAATCTGGGCTTGCGTAAACCCCCACCAGCCGGTGCCGCCGATCATCAATAAAAACAGCGTGGGAATGGCTGTAAAAAGGGCAATCCGCTTGCTGACGGTCATCCTGAAAAAATTCAGCATTTTTCCGGCCGGGTCAGTGCGCACGATTTGGCCTTTTTCAATTCTAAGGTTACCTGCTTTACCTTCCAGGATCTGGCGGTAGATAGGCGTGGCTTGTTCGATTGCCTCACGCGGCGCTTTGGTGCGAACTGACAAATAGCCGGTGACCTTGCCATTTTCCACCAGAGGTGTGGCGTTGGCAATGATCCAGTAAAAATCGCCATTCTTACGGCGATTCTTGACTAATCCCGTCCACGGTAATCCTTGTTTAAGCGTATTCCATAAATCCTCGAATGCTTCAGGAGGAACATCCGGGTGGCGCACAATATTATGTGCTTTGCCGATCAATTCCTCTTCGGAGAATCCGCTTACTTCAATAAATGTATGATTAACATAAGTTATTCTTCCTTTTGTGTCGGTTGTTGACACAATTAACGTATCATCGTCAATGGGATATTCTGTATTTGTGACCGGAAGATTTATTCTCATATTTTGCCTTTTCTGAAATATTTAAAGTATTACGTGTGCTGGGCTTTACGGTGCGGGGATGGATATATTTTGTCAGTTATTTCTAGTTTGTATATAAGAAATAATGTATTTATTGTAGGAATTATCCTGTAATCCGGGTATGTTTTTTTGAGGCCGGTATTATTGTTTCATAAAAATAATGGTTATATAACAATAGTATGAATGGAATTCTTGGAGTGCTGCGGTGAATTTATCATGGACGAAATCACTCCGCCATTTTGAAAACAAATTGATATCTTGCCTTGTATTTAAACAATGACCAACCGGTCGATTGAAGTACTATGCATTTGAGATTCTTTTAAATTGACTGATAGTATGGTTTTATCCTGTTTGAGTTATGCGGTTGGTTGGAGGATAACCAGTCATTTATTGAAAGCGGCCTGCTAGGAGTATGACGGACTTAAGACTGATCTACTGCGCCAATGGGATAACGGTTCATATTTTCTCAATTTCTCGTTGCATAGTCTCGCTATGCGCCTCAAAATTGAGAAAATCCGCTCTCGTTCTCCCACTTGGCTCGCTACGATTGCTTAAGTCCGGCAGATTCCTAGGCTGAATTAAAAAGTAAATGCAATCAGAAAATTCCTATGGTATTTAAATTTCCAGGCAGATACCATTAGTGGCCTCCAAAATGGGTGATCTATCTGGCCGGGAACAGCCAACTATCTTAGAGAACGATAAGAGAGAAACTTATCTCACATGCACGCCAGAGAGAATGAATTTACATAAAGAATCCGGCTGGATTAATGAATTTGCTCCCAATTGTTATATTGATTCGACAGATGATCGATTCGATGAATCCGGTATTGGAGAATCAAATTCGGGAGCCGAAACGCACAAATCAGAGTGCGCCCCCGGTTTGCTGGTCGCGCGGGACGATTCGCCGGATACTCTTGAGACTGAGTCACAAAGGAAATTGATCAGATTCGCATGTCTGTATGAAATATCCCGTGACATGCTGACTATCCGTTCCATTAATGATTTATGTCAAAAGCTTATTGAGCGTATGTCATTGGTATGGCAGCCATGTGATCATGTTTTTCCTTACCTCGAAATTGACGGTGACTGCTTTGCCCAAGACAAAGCCGTATACCGGCTGGAGCATAAACTTTCTGCTCCGGTATTGCTGGATGGCGCGCTAGTTGGACAGATCGGTCTTTTTTATAAAGATGCGAATATTAGCCGCTGGCCGGAAAATGAAGATCACGGCTTATTGCAAAATATTGCGAATGATCTTGCATCATGGCTGGAACAAAAGCGGATTCGTGATTTTGAGGCATCGTTTCTAACTGAAGCCAGAATGATCGAAAAGGCGATTAATGAGCATTCCATCATAGCGATTACCGATAGGTATGGAAAAATAATATATATCAATGAAAAGTTTTGCTCCGTTTCCAAGTACTCGGCCGAAGAGTTAATTGACCAGGATCATCGCGTTATTAATTCCGGCTATCACTCCAACGAATTTTTTCGTGACTTATGGAGTACCATCAAAGAGGGTAAGGTCTGGAGAGGCGAAATCAGGAATCGTGCCAAGGATGGTACTTATTATTGGGTTGATACGACAATTGTACCTCTGCTGGATAATGCCGGGGCGCCTTATAAATATGTTGCGATACGCACCGAGGTGACGGAACACAAGAAGCTGAAACAGAAAATGGAGGGACAGGTTGCGGAGTTGGCCCGCTCTAATGATGAACTGGAACAATTTGCTTATGTCGTTACACATGATTTGCAGGAACCGTTGCGTGCGATAAATAGTTTTGTTCAATTACTTAAGAAATATTGTGATAATCAACTGGATGAACGTGCCAAAGATTTAATTGCGCATACGGTTTCAGGTACCAACCGTATGCAGATGCTGATCAATGATCTGCTGACCTACGCTCAAGTTAATGCAAGCCAGGTTCCGGTGGAAATAGATTGTGAACGGCTGTTAAGTAATGTATTGATTGATTTGTCTATTATCATCGGCGAGTGTAATGCGGTTGTGACTTATGATAAACTCCCCGCAGTTAAAGGCATACCTTTCCAGTTTATTCAATTATTTACTAATTTGATCAATAATGCGCTTAAATTTCAAAGAGCGCAGCCGCCTCGAATACATATTGGTGCAGAAGAAAATCAGCATGAATGGGTTTTCTCGGTAACCGATAACGGAATTGGCATAGAAGAACAATATTTGGAACGCATTTTCCGGGTATTCCAGCGTTTGCATAGCCGCAGAGAATATGCGGGAACCGGCATAGGTTTGGCAATTTGCAAGAAAGTGGTGGAGCATCATGGAGGAAGGATTTGGGTCAAATCAGAGCCTAATGCGGGCTCCTCGTTTTATTTTACAGTTCCAAAGACTAATTAATTTCTTACGATGCACCATAAAAAAAATAACCGCCCCAGCGTCATTCTGATGATTGATGACAATCCTACAGATGCCCTGTTGATTAAGGAGGCCTTCGCCTTCTGCGAAGGGAGTAATGAAGAAATCCATATCGCTGAAGATGGTGTGTATGCCATGGAGTTTCTAAGGCGGCAGGGCGAATATCTTCAGGTGCCACGGCCGGATATCATTTTGCTGGATTTGAACATGCCCAGAAAGAATGGCTTTGAGGTTCTGGCGGAATTGAAAGCGGACCCGGATTTAAGAAGCATCCCCGTCATCATCTATACATCTTCTGTGACAAAGGAAGATATCAAAGCCGCTTATGCTAATTATGCGAATGGGTACATTAAAAAATCGATTGATTTTGACGAATGTATAAAAATCGCAAAATCGATAAAAGATTTCTGGTTTTCCATTGCGATTCTCTATGAATCTTAATTTGGCATGACTGCAACCAGGATTCATATTTTATTAATTGAGGATAACGAAACTGACGCGTTGCTGGTGCAAAGCGATTTGCAACAGGCCATGGGTGATCAGATTACCCTGGTGCATACAGAGCGGTTAAGCTCCGCGTTGCAATTAATTCGTGAGCAATCGTTTGATTTAATTTTGTCTGATCTTACTCTGCCCGATAGCGATGGGATTACAACCATTAATCGATTGCGTGAGAATGCCTCCAGTATACCGATTGCCGTCTTGTCCTTCCGCGATGACGAAAAACTTGCAATCAAATCGATTAAAGCAGGCGCGCAGGATTATCTTGTCAAAGGGAGCCTGACTGAAGGCGTTCTGGCGCGTGTTATCCGTTACTCAATCGAGAGAAAACGCATAGAGGAAAGCAGCAGGAAGGCGCAAAAGCAGTTCCAGACCATCTTTGAGAAAGCGCCTTTGGGGATCGCTTTGATCAATCTGCAGACGGGAAAATATTACGATGTGAATCCAAAGTACGCATCCATTGCGGGCAGAAGTGTAAACGAGCTTCTCGATATTAATCAATCGGATATTATTCACCCGGATGATGTGCTGTCCTACCGGAATGATATCGAACTGTTCATCAATCATCAGTCTCATGATTGCAAGCTGGAAAAAAGGGTCTTGCGCCCGGATATGTCGATTATCTGGATTGAGATGTTCATCGTGCCATTCGAAGTCATGGGCAATCACGAGATATGTTATTTATGCATGATTGAAGATATTACGGAACGTAAACGGATGATCGAAAATCTGCGTCATTTAACGACTCATCTGCAGGATGTCAGGGAAGAGGAAAGAACCCGGATCGGCCGGGAAATACATGATGTGCTGGGCGGGAATCTAACCGTTCTGAAAATGGATTTGGATTGGCTTGCAAAAAAAATCACAGAAGAACCGATGCATGAGCGAGTCAAATACCTTTATGAATTAACCGGGGAAGCGATCGAAACCGCGCGCCGGGTTTCGGTTAACCTGCGGCCTAATGTACTGGATAATCTTGGATTATATGGTGCAATCGAATGGCTGGTGCGCGAGTTTGAACAGCGTACAAATATTAAATGCTATCTGGAGTCAACGATATCGAATTTGTCCTGTCATAATAAGAATTACGAAACCAGTATTTTTAGAATTATTCAGGAGTCATTTATCAATATAACCCGCCACTCGAAAGCTGCCAGAGTGGATATTGAGCTCTTTGAGGACGACAATGACGTTGTCATAGCCATTAAAGATAATGGTGCCGGTATCACAGAATCACAAATGCTCCATCCGCAGTCTTTTGGAATTATCGGTATGAATGAGAGAGCGCAACAACTCGGCGGGAAGCTGGAAATACAGGGAACGCCCTTACAAGGCAGTTCTGTAATACTTAAAATACCGCTTACTATAGCAGCAACAAATGTTGGAGAATCAATCAATGATTAAAGTTTTGGTTGCGGATGATCATGCTTTGTTCCGTGATGGACTTAAAAGGATTTTCAACGAGACAGACGATATCGAAGTGATTGCAGAAGCCATTGATGGAAAGGATATTCTAAGGAAAACACGGGAGCACGATTGGGATGTTGCGTTATTGGATATTAATTTACCCGATATCAATGGCCTGGATATTCTAAAGAGAATTTTATCGGCGAATGCGGCTTCGTGTGTTCTGGTTCTCAGCATGTATCCGGAAGAGGAATACGCGATTCGCGCTATCCGCTCCGGAGCTTCCGGGTATTTGACAAAAGACAGTCCGACCGATCAGCTCATTAATGTGATCCGCCGTCTTGCCAAAGGGGGCAAATACGTCAATCCTGAACTGGCGGAGAAGCTCTTGTTTAATCCAATCCTGGATTCGGAGAAATTGACGCATACCACTTTCTCGGACCGGGAATTTCATGTTTTTAAGCTCATTGTGGCAGGGGAATCGTTAACATCCATTGCCAATAAATTGTCGCTGAGTGTTAAAACGGTCAGCACGTACCGGTCCCGCATTCTGGATAAAATGAACATGAAGAATAATGCACAACTGGTGCGGTATGCGATTCAGCATCGGCTGGTTGAATAAGACCGGAAGAATAATCGCTTAGCAGGCCGTTGAAAAACGTTTTCGAGGCAGCCGATACAAGGCAAAAACAGGCGAAAAAGCGCAGTTTATGCGTAATAAATGAGCATTTTGAGCCTGTTTTTAACACCGTAGCGGCAACGCAGATAGTTTTTCAACGACCTGTTAGATCCTGTGAGAGAAACAGCTTAATATCAGCTTCTTAAGGATCGTCAATTTACCATGAAAGAAGTGTCCGGCGCCGGGTATAAAAACGATCGGTTGTGATGCCGGTGCTGCCCATGCCAATACGGCATCCGCTAGTACGATGTCATCTTTATCGCCCTGAATGATTAAAGCGTGCTGAGTGGTTTCCGGTACCGGCGGAGCCGCCAGGTTGACAACCGATGGCGCGACCAGAATGAGGAATTCGGGATTCAGTCTGGCGGCAACGTGTAATTGAACGGCACCGCCAAATGAGAATCCCGCCAGCAGTAATGGTATATCCGGTAGCTGATTGTTAAATTGGCAGCGGATGGTTTGCGTAACTGCAATGACATCCTCTATTTCACCGATTCCATGAGCAAAAACGCCTTCGCTTTCACCCACGCCACGAAAATTGAATTTGACGGTAATGAATCCGAGTTCCAGCAAGGTGGTGAATAATGTGTGCACGACCTTGTTATCCATCGTGCCGCCGTGTAACGGATGCGGGTGCGCAATGATGGCGATTCCTTTGGGGATCGACCGGGGTTCGCCCAGAACGATTTCGAGTTTGCCCGCAGGCCCGTCGATGAGAAATTTCCGAGTAACAGCGGGCAAAGTGATTGACCTTTAAAGCGCGTTAAAACGGGCGCGTATTAAATTTTCAACCGTTCAACGATATTGCCTTTGATCAAATGCTCGTCGATAATTTCATCGATGTCATCTTTATCGATATAGGTATACCAGGTTTCATCCGGATAAATGACGATAACCGGCCCTTCATCGCAGCGATCCAGGCAACCTGCATTATTGATGCGGATTTTTTTCCTGCCGCTCAGTTTCAGGGATTTAATACGCTCTTTGGCATAATCGCGCAGTTCCTGAGCGCAGAAATTGTTACAGCATTTGGCACCGCCTTCGCGTTGATTGGTGCAAAAAAAGACATGATATTGATAATAGCTCATAGAAGTGTGTTCGAGAAAAAGTCGAAATAGGGCTAGTTTAGCGTAATTTTATTTCTGTCCAAATACGGCTGAGTATCCGGCGTCGTTTATGATCCAGGTCCGTGATCATTTCCAGCCGGGATAATGTATCCTCGTCCGGAAATATCACTTGATTCTGTATTAATTCCGGCCGGATGAATTGTTTAGCATCCCTGTTGGGATTGCCCGATCCAATCAGATTGGTCAGTTCGGCGGAATTTCTGCCATCCAGCATAAAATTAATAAATTGATGCGCTATATCCGGGTGTTTCCCGCTCTTATGCAGCACCATGCTGTCCAATGACATGACTGCGCCTTCTCTGGGAATGGCGTAATCAATTGTGAAATGGCGTCCGCTTTTTTCCGCATCCATGGCAGCCTGAAACAAATCATTTGAATAACCATGCACGACCCATAAGTCACCGATGGCTATCTCGCGGATATAGCTCGTATTGCTGAATGCGGCCCAATAAGGCTTGGCCCGGATAATTAATTCCTTGGCCTGATTCCAGTGGGTTTCATCTTGATCATCTGCTTTATACCCCAAATATAACAACGCCGCCGCCATCAATTCACGCGAACTATCCAAAACGGTAACACGGCCTTTTATTTTCTCAAGATATTCAGGTTCAAAGATGATCGCCCAGGTATCGGCCGGTAAACCCAACTCACGAATTTTATTTGTATTAAATCCCAGCAAAGTAAGTGTATAGGCATAAGGGACAGAATATTGATTCGCCGGGTCGAAGATTGTTTTCAGATAGGCGGGATGGATATTCTTCAGATTGGGCAATAATGACTTATCCAGGGAAACGAGGACGCCCTGGCGTATTAAGGTATCCATGGCATTGCCTGTCGGCACGATTAAATCATAGCCGGTTGCACCAGCAGCCAGTTTGGCCAGCATTTCCTCGTTATCGGAAAAATAGTCCTGTTTTACCTGACAATCGCACGACGCTTCAAAGCGCTGAATAGTTTCCGGAGCGATATAATTGTTCCAGTTGAATATTTGCAGTATGCGCGGCGTTGTTTGCTGGGAATTGGCGTGATTGCGTTGTTGCATGCATCCGTTTATCGCGGCTGTGAAGAGTAACGCCAAGCTTAAACGAATCCATAGTGGCAGCGAATCTTTCATGGTCATTTTGATTCGCTCAGCATACTGGTATCAAACCGGGTTGCAATGATAATCAGTGTTAATGTCAGTAGCATCAGTAAGGTGGAAACGGCATTGACTTCCGGCGTCACAGCGATCTTGATCATCGTATAGATTTGAATCGGCAGAATCGGTTCGCCAACGCCTTTGGTAAAGAAAGTGATGACAAAATCATCCATCGAAAGCGTGAATGACATTAAAGCCCCGGATATGATGGCCGGTCTTATCAGAGGCAGCGTTATTTGCCGGAAAGTTTGCCAGGGCGTTGCGCCCAGGTCCCGCGCGGCTTCAAAAATGGATTCATCCATTCCCTGCAACCGGGCGCGCACAATAATAGCGACAAATCCAATACTGAATGTTGTATGGGCAATAATGATAGACAGCATTCCAAGCGTCAGATTGAGCACTTGCAGAAAGAACAACAACAATGAAACACCCAGCAGGATCTCAGGCATGGCGACCGGTGTGAATGCGAGAACTGGTAATACTTTCAGCTTGTAGCGATGAATCGCCAGGCCGGCCATCGTTCCCAGTGCGGTAGCCAGAGTACTGGCGCTGACCGCAATAATCAATGAATTACGCGCAGCCAGCAGCATTTCATCATTATTCAATAAAGCCTGATACCAATGTAGCGTAAAACCAACCCATTCGGCATTGAGTTTTGAGTCGTTGAATGAGAATACGACCACAATAATCAGAGGTATATACAGGAAGGCATAGACCAGGATTGCTATTGTCCATAAGGCTGTGTGGCGGTGAGGCATGTTAGTGACTCAATGGGGAAAATGAACGGTGTCTATGAGAACCGGGTTGCAGGTTTGGCAAACCAGGAAAATAATCCGGCGATGCCCAGTACCGCCAGCGTCAACAGGATGGAAAGCGCCGAGCCGAAAGGCCAATCCCTGCTTCCGAGGAATTGGTCTTTAATCAGATTGCCAATCATGATATCGCCCGTTCCACCCAGAATATCGGGAATTGCAAACATGCCGAGGACAGGGATAAAAACCAGCGCTGATCCGGAGAATAGGCCGGGCAGTGATTGCGGCCAGGTGACATACCAGAAACGCTGCCAGCTATTCGCGCCTAAATCCTGCGCGGCATCGAGCAGGACAGGGTCATGTTTTTCCAGGTTGGTATACAGCGGCAATATCATAAAGGGCAAATGAACATAGATCATCCCAACCAAAACCGCAAATGGAGAAAATAGCAGAGAAACGGGAGCAATGCCAAAAATTGCTAAAACGCCATTGATCAGGTGACTCAGCGCCGATTCAGGTCCGAGAATAATCATCCAGGCATAAATGCGGATCAGAAAATTACTGGCAAACGGCAGCACAACCAGCATGATCATCAGATTGCGAAATTTTTTCTGGCTGCGGGCAATTAATAGCGCAAGCGGATAGGCCATGGTGATGCAGATGATCGTGGTAAGTGCGGCTACCGCAAATGATTTTAGAAATATTTCGATGTAGATAAAATCGCTGAAGAAAAATTGATAGGTTTCTATCGTCAAACCCGAAGCGCCGTTGAATTCCCCTGGCAAGGGATGAACAGGAGCCAGGCCGCCATATTCGCCGGGAAGACGAAAAGAAGTGAATATCATGATCAAGCTTGGAGCCGCGAAGAAGATCAGCAGGAATAATAGCGGCGGTCCACTGATGAGCCATTTTACGAGGCGGCTTGATATTTGCATGTTTTGAAAAAATCGAATGATCGGTTAATTAGGGAAGAACTGCGCTGATTGCTCCTGCCAGCTCACGGCAACAGGATCTCCGATTTCAAAGAGTTTGGCATGCCCGGGCGTCGAATTGGGAAGCAATGCTTCAATTTGCGTGCCATTGGAAAGTTCGATGATATAGGTGGTCACATCGCCGATATACAGGAAATCCTTTATTTTCCCGATCAACCGGGACCCGGTTGCTGTTTCCGAGGATTGCGCAACAATGCGGACCTGCTCCGGGCGCACGGCGAAGACTCCTTGATCGCCCGCTTTGATGCGGTCTCTTGCCGGTACCAGGATTTCTCCTAATCCCGCAACGCTTAATTTTAAATGGGAAAGGGAAATCTCGCTAACCCATGCCTTGAGCATGTTTATTTTTCCAATGAAATCAGCGACAAAACGATTCTCCGGAAAATTATAAATTCTGGATGGTTCATCAATCTGCTCGATTTTGCCTTGATTCATCACGGCAATGCGGTGCGACAACGCCAAGGCCTCGTTCTGGGCGTGTGTGACATAAATGAATGTGACGCCAGCTTCTGCTTGCAGATTAATCAGCTCTCGCTGCATATTTTCGCGCAACTTCTCGTCCAAAGCGCCTAATGGTTCATCCAGCAATAATAGCCGGGGCTGATTGATGAGCCCCCGGGCGAATGCCACGCGCTGTTTTTGTCCGCCGGATAATTCATGGGGGTAGCGGTGGGCCAATGCGGTAAGTTCAACTTCCGCCAAGGCTTCAGCGACGCGGGTTGTAATTTCTCCCGGAGGTTTGCCGGACATTTTCAGCGGGAATCCGATATTGCCGGCCACCGTCATGTGGGGAAATAACGCATAGCTTTGGAATACAGTATGAAAGGGGCGTTTTTCCGGGGGCGCGCCAACGATATCTTCGCCATCCAGCAGAATTTGCCCGCTGTCGGGCGCATCAAAGCCGGCGATCATGCGTAGCAACGTCGTTTTGCCACAACCGGACGGGCCCAGCAAAGTAAAGAACTCACCCGCTTTGACTGCAATACTGACGTTATCGACAGCGGTGAAGCTTCCAAACCGCCTGGTGATATTCCGCATCTCGATGAGTGCCATTACTTTTCTCGTGGAGAAAGCTGACACTTTAGCAAAGTTTACTGACGTACTGGATGTATTAACCCGAATATTTCATAAATTGGCACGCGCCCTCACTTGTCTTTTGATTAATAAGAAAGATTTTGCTCAGTCGGGTGTATGAGTCACTACATCATTTTTTCTCAAAACTTCCTTATTAATCAGAATTCTGCGTGATCATCACGCGAATTTATGAAATATTCGGGTTAATTCAAAGAATGGTAGTGTTCGCTGTGTTTGAAATTAGTGGAATATCTGCCAGGCCAGCAATCCTGCCAACAAGATTGCAATGAGTGCCAGCAGCCGGTTCTGGCGTTTCTCTTCGATGACCAGGTCGGTCATCTTTTTTTCCAGTTCATGATTGCGGTTTTCGGCGAGAATCTGGTGCATCAGGCGAGGAAATTCCGGCAGGATGACAGCCCAGCTCGGCGCTTCTTTTTGTATCCGGCTGGCAAATCCGCGCAAGCCGATTTGTTCGGACATCCAGTTTTCCAGAAAGGGTTTGGCTGTTTTCCACAGATCCAGATCAGGATCCAGATCACGTCCGAGGCCTTCAATATTGAGCAGTGTTTTTTGCAGCAATACCAATTGCGGTTGAATTTCCACATTAAATTGCCGCGATGCCTGAAACAGCTGCAAGAGCACCCGTCCAAACGAGATTTCCTTCAGCGGTTTGTCAAAAATCGGTTCGCAGACGGCCCGTATGGCTGTTTCAAAATCATCCACCCGGGTATCTTTGGGGGCCCATCCGGCTTCAACGTGTGCCTGGGCAACCCGTCCGTAATCGCGCCGGAAAAAGGCCAGAAAGTTTTGCGCCAGATAATTCTTATCTTCATCGCTGAGTGTTCCCATAATGCCGAAATCAACCGCGATGTACCGGCCGTCTTTCCCGACAAAGATATTTCCCGGATGCATGTCGGCATGGAAATAGCCATCCCGGAATACCTGCGTAAAAAATATCTCCACTCCGACACGGGCCAATTGCGGGATATCAATTCCTTGCGCTCTTAATTCGTCGACATGGCTGATTGGAATGCCTTTTACACGCTCCATGACCATCACGCCGTTGCGGCAGTAATCCCAATAAACTTCCGGGACCAGCAATAATGGAGAATCAAGAAAGTTGCGGCGCAATAGGCTGCAATTGGCGGCTTCGCGCATCAGATCCAGCTCGTCGTCCAGATGCCGTGCGAACTCGGAAACGACTTGGCGCAATTTCAAACGCTTGCCATCCGCCCACAGCGCTTCAGCCAGCCAGGCGCCGCTATCCATCAGCGCAATATCGTGCGCGATAATCGGTGCGAGATTGGGGCGCAGTATTTTTACCGCCACTTCAGTGCCATCGTGCAATACAGCCAGATGCACTTGAGCAACCGACGCGCTGGCAATGGGGATGGGATCAAATTTGAAGAATACTTCATCAACCTTTTGACCGTATTCTTTTTCCAATGTGGTGATGACCAGTTCAGAAGAGAAGGGCGGTACCTGATCCTGCAGCTTGGCCAATTCATCGGCGATATCCTGGGGCAAAAGATCGCGCCGGGTCGATAGCATCTGGCCGAATTTGACAAAGATAGGCCCCAGTGCTTCCAAAGCCAGCCGCAATCTTTCTCCACGCGGCTTGTCCAGATTCCGCCAGAAAGTTAACGTTCTTACAATCACGCGTAAGAATTTTAACCGGCTGTGGCTCAGAACAAATTCGTCCAATCCGAACCGGAAAGCAATGTATTGTATTTTTAGAAGGCGGAGAAGGCGCATGGATTATAAAAAATTCAGTGACGAGCAATAAAACTTAAAGAGGGTTAGTTAAAACAGTACAAGTTAATTTTCCGGCAAGTATTCAGTGATTTTTATTGTTTGAAAGAAAAATTAAGTTGCGTTTAATTACTCGCTCACTAAGGTGCTTCGCTGGGTTAATCGGTTTAAACGTTGTTCCAGTTGTTCGGTGCTAAGCTGCAAATTCTTTACTGCTTCACTGAATTGATCGACAGCCGCGGGTTTTGTTAAAAAACGATTTTCTTCCGTCCAGTATTCGGCTAATGTCTGAGTAATGCGATGAACATTTTCTGTCTGCCATTGCATCAGATGCGCACCGGCTTGTGTGATGCGATGCGCCGGTATATCGCCAATAGTCTTGCTCAGATCGTGCTCGATGATCGCGCTCAAATTGATCTGCCTGCCAATAGCGATTAATTCATCGGCAAACGATTGATCGCCGGCGATTCTTATCTGCTCGAACGCGCTGGATTCCCGCGCAAGCAGCCGGGGCAGAATCAACGGGGATAGGGAGAGTGTCGTATCTGCACCCCTATCGCTACTATTCACTTGCTGTATTTCGCCTTCCACATCAATCAGCAGACTGAAATTAATCAATGGCGGTATCCGGATACACACTGTCTTTCCGGTAAAGGATTGCAGTCGTTTGCATGCCCATCTTTCTCCGCGCAAAACATGATTGATGGGTGTGGTTACTACGGATGTCAGCATTATATTTACAGTTTGAAAATTGTAATAACAGGAATGGAAGAAATGGTTACGCCTATTTTATTGGGTATCCGGTATTACTCAAGCGCACCGGAACTGAACCGCGGATATTGAATCCCCTGTTTCTTCCAAGCCTGCAACAGGCTTACGAGTATAGCACTATAATTTGAACCGGTTATACGACTCTGCATGTCTTCTCTTGCTGGTTTCAAGCTGCCAGCGCATCCGCGATCATTTCCGCCTGTTTCAGTACCGTTCCGGTAGCGCGCAATTGCTTCTCCAGCTTCGACTGGAACTCATCACTGAGCATCAGTCGAGGCATCGCAAACTCATCCCATTGTGGTGTGGAGATTCCAATATTACTATTTTCCTGCTATTTATTAGATGCTTGCTGCAATTGTCAGCAGATCCTAAGCAACTAAAAATAAGGAAAATGCCAATAGCTTTTGTTTAACTTTTACTCTACTCTGGTTTTATCGAGCTTCAATATAAAACCATAACTGTTCTGCTAGGCGAGGTGTTAGATGAAAACTTTTATAAGCAAGTTGAAATTAATACATTCCAAATTAACGCTAATGGCAAACATTAAAGCTCACGCCGGCGCAACCCGGCGGGCTGCTGCGCCTGTGCTTGTTGCGTTTGTCCTGACGTTTGGCATTACCGTTATTGATGCTTATGCTCACACCCCCCACGATGGTGTTTTCGCATTGGGGGTGTCACCGGAATTTGCGCATGACAAAACTTTGTTTCTGGCAACGGCTGGGCCGCTAACAAGCTGGCGCTTCCATGATATTTTGCGGTCAACTGACGCCGGTGCCACATGGACCAATATCTCGAACGGTATGGATCATCCGTTTCGATTTACCGCAATTCGAGTCTCGCCACACTTTGGTACCGATCATACGGTATTTGCCGCGACTCGCGGCGGGGGTATCTATCAATCCTTAGACCGGGGTGATTCATGGCAGACTTTCAATACCGGTTTGACCAATCTGGCGCTAAGGGTATTGAAACTGGAGATCGCCGGGTTGGGCGGCGCTGATTACGTGCTTTTTTCATCCGATGTCAGCGGAGCCCTGTTCCGGCGTTCCCGCACACAAGCGAACTGGGTGCAGGTACAGGATAAATCCAATGTGGCTGTTATCGGGGTATCACCTGACTTTGCTCAAGATGCCACTGCAATAACGGCGGATGCGACTGGAAATTTGCGGATATCGACTGATGGAGGTAACAACTGGAACAATTTGGGAAACCCCACGGGGGCGATAGTCTACGACATCGCAATCGCACCGGGATCTAGCCAGGAAATATTCCTGGCTACCAGTAATGGAATCTTCTACAGTGAAAATTCGGGCAGTGCATTCACGAAAAAACTCAGTAATCTACCAGCCGGGGCGATCAACAACATAGCTGTTTCACCCAACTACCTGACCGACCATACGGTATTTTGTACCACTATCACTAAATCTGTATTCAAATCCACCAATGGCGGCGATAGCTGGACGCTTTATCAATCGGGTGCCGGGATAACCCATCAGACAACAGCGCTTAATGAATTCAGTGAGTTACAGGTATCCAATACATTCACGGCCGATCAATCAGTTTTTTTATCCGCGTACGCCGGATTATTCATCTCGAGGGATGGCGGCATCATTTGGAAAGAGAAACAAACCCGCTTGAATCTACTCACCGGTTTGGTCTTGTCACCCCATTTCATAAATGATCATCGGGTTATTGCAACATCTTATACCGGCACTCTTTATACTTCGGCTAATAGTGGCACCACATGGTCTAAAGGCAGTTGGCCGAATCGGAGCAGACTGAATACTTTCGACGCGGGTTTCGTGCAGAACAGCCCGGGTATTCCAAGGGCGGTTTCCGCAACGGCTGGACAATGGGGATTATCCGGCGATTATGGGAACACCTGGAATGTGAAATTTTTCGGAAGCTTTCCTGGCATATCAACAGCCCCTGTTTCTCCCACCGTGCTGGCAGTATCTCCCGACTTTGATAATGACCGGGAAATTTACTTCGGGACAAGAGTGCATGGCATTCTTCAAACTGTTGATGGCGGCGCGCATTGGCGCACGATGCGCGGCGTTCCAAGTTCACCACAGATTACAGGCTTGGTGATTTCACCCAATTACACCAACGACCGGACTGCTTTTGCCGCCAACCATGCCGGAACCGTTTGGCGTACCACGGACGGCGGAGAAAGCTGGTCGCGCATTGGGGCCAGTTCGATTGTGTCGCTTGCCGGACCGGCGGAAAAATACATCTGGATTGCCATTTCACCCGATTTTGCCTCGGATCAATTGGTACTTGCCGGCACGAACAAGGGTGTTTACCGCTCGGGTAATGCTGGCGGCAATTGGGCACCGTTAATTAACGATCAAATAGGACCATCGAATAACGTAATCCAGCAAATCGAATTTTCTCCCAACTTCAGAAATGACCGGATCGTATATGTCCATGTTCGCGGGAGAGGGCTGTATCGCGTGAATCTAAAACCGGGCAGTAGTGGGTGGGAGGTAGCCTCAGCGCCCCAGAATGTGGGGCAATGGCTGCTTGAGCGCAATATTGAGTTTACCGAATTCCATCTTTCTCCCGGTTTTGCGCAGGATGCCACCCTGCTGGGTGCCACAAGGGACACTGTGTATATATCAAAGGATGGCGGTTTGAACTGGACAGAGGCGGGAGACCCTACGCCGTAAAAGCGCCGGAGCGAAAATATTTACCGCCGAGGGTCTGTTGGCAATGGGGTAAGTATTTACCAAACAACCACCGGTTTTAGCCGGTGGTTGTTTGGTCTATCGCCCGGACGGTTCCAGGAATCTGCCTGATTTGAACCGTCAATGATTAAAATTTAGCGGCATAAAACAAGCATTAAATCACACAAAAATCTTCAGTTGATGCAAGGCTGATGTATTCACTTTTCCAGCGCACCGGCAGGATGATATGAAGCGGTGATGCCGATGCAATCGCGGAAACTTAAAACAAATTCCCGGTAATCTGAGTTATGCTACGGGCCCGTGCAATACCGGCAACCTTTGGCGATTCTTCATTTCACCAGCCTCTCTGCTATGCTTACCAATACCTTATTGATCTGGATAAAGTTTTCCGCCTGTGCCCTGCTCATCGGCTGGGCGGGCGCCAAGCTGTGCCGTTATGCGGATGTCATCGCGGATAAGAGCGGTTTGTCCGGTAGCTGGGTTGGATTGATTTTGCTGGCCACGGTCACTTCATTGCCCGAACTGGTCACCGGTATCAGTGCATTGACTTTGGCCAACGTCCCCAACATCGCTGTCGGTAGTCTGCTGGGCAGTTGCGTGTTTAATCTGGCTATTCTGATCATACTGGATTTTCTCGTGCGCGGCGAATCCATGTACCGGCGCGCCAGTTCAAGCCATATTCTGTCCGCGGGGTTTGGTGTGATCCTGATCGGATTCGTGGGCTTGAGCGTTCTGCTGGCGGATAAAGCCGCTGGCGGAATTGCGCACGTGGGCGTTTATACGCCAGCCATCATGGTGTTCTATATTGTCGCCATGCGGACATTATTTACCCATGAACGCACGCAGGTAAAAGCGTTTGTTGAGGAAGTCGCGGATCGTTATCCGGATACAACGCTGCGCCAGGCTTACGTGCGCTACGCGCTTTCCGCCATACTCATCATCGCAGCCGGCATCTATTTACCGTTTATCAGCGCGCAACTGGCCGAAGTCATGGGCTGGCATAATACCTTTGTGGGCACACTGTTTGTCGCTGCCATCACTTCGTTTCCGGAACTTGCCGTAACCGTTGCCGCATTACGCATTGGTGCACTGGATATGGCAATCGCCAATTTGCTGG
>CAZDYN010000012.1:0-17225 GCA_964509635.1 uncultured Nitrosomonas sp.
AACATTTCTAAATTTTAGGAATTGGGAGAATGGTGCTGTAGTTCTTGTGCGAAGAAAAGAAGTGCAAGGGTGTACCACGGCTTATTCTCAAGCGGTCGGTGCATCAACAGAGATTTATTGCATGGCATATTTACTCTATTTTTATTCTTGAGCACTGTTTATTCCTTAACCAGACAGAATATCACCGTCGACATAAAACCACAGTCCCTCTTCGCGCGCAAACCGGCTGATTTCATGTAACCGGTAAGCCCGCCCGTTGATTTTGTAACGCGCGGCAAATTCAACGGTGGCATGATCCGCAGTGGGTTGCTCATGGCGTTTGATCGTCAATTCCAGCCATTTGCCGGGCGGTTGGCCGGTTAGTCCAAGGGAAGCCGGGCGGGTATCGGGATGCCATGTTGCCAGCAAATAGTCCTCGCGATTCAGCGTATAGGCGGTATAACGTGAGCGCATCAGGTTTTCCGCTGTGGCGGCGATTTCACTTTGATCCAGATAGCGGCCGCAGCAATGGCTGTATGGCTGGGTGCTGCCGCACGGGCAGTGCATTGTTTTCAAATGGGTGGTTTCCGTATTCATATACAATGCGGTTTACAGGATGGCGTAATTTATCACAATCGTCATGATTCAAGCGCATGACCCCATTTCTCTCATGTAAACAATGAATACCCCGCAACGCCGTATCGCTCATCTGGACATGGATGCTTTTTATGCCTCGGTTGAGCTGTTGCGTTATCCGGAATTGCGCGGCTTGCCGGTTGTGATCGGCGGGCGTAATGAGCATCAGCCGGTGATGCAGGCGGATGGCAGGCGGCATTTTTACCGCTTGCATGAATATAGCGGCCGCGGTGTCATTACGACCGCTACTTATGAGGCGCGCGCACTGGGTGTTCATTCTGCCATGGGTGTCATGAAGGCCGCGCAACTGGCGCCGGATGCGATTCTGCTGCCGGTTGATTTTGCTATTTACCGGCATTATTCGCGCTTGTTCAAAGCCGCTGTTGCCGGTATTTCACCACAGATCGAGGATTCCGGTATTGATGAGATTTACATGGATCTCAGTAATCTGCCGGATGACACGCTGCCGCTTGCACAGCGTATCAAACAGGCGGTCAGGGATGCTACCGGGCTTTCCTGTTCGATCGGCATTACGCCGAATAAATTGCTGGCAAAAATCTGTTCCGACCTGGAAAAACCGGATGGTCTGACTATACTCGGAATGTCCGATATTCCGGAACGGATCTGGCCGCTGCCGGTGCATAAAATCAATGGTGTCGGCCCCAAGGCAGCCGGTAAGCTTGCCTCATTGGGTATCACTACGATTGCTGAGCTGGCGCAAGCCGAGCTGAGTTTTCTGCAGGTGCACTTCGGGCGCAGTTATGCGACCTGGTTGTATGAATCCGCGCGTGGTATCGACCGGCGTCCGGTCATTACTGATGCGGAACCCAAGTCCATCAGCCGGGAAAGCACATTTGAGCGCGATCTCCATCCGCGCCAGGATCGTGCGGATTTATCAGAAGCATTCACAGCACTGTGCGTACAAGTAGCCGCCGACCTGAAACATAAAGGCTATGTTGGCCGGACTATCAGCATCAAATTACGTTTTGAGGATTTTCATACCCTCACGCGTGATACCTCACTTACCGCATATACCGCCGATCCGGCCTTAATACGGCGCGCAGCAGGAGAATGTTTGCGGCGTGTGCCGTTAAAGAAAAAAATCCGCTTACTCGGTGTAAAAGTTAGCACGCTTTGTTCCGTTAACGCAGCTTACGGAGTCCAAGCATCTTGTCAAAGAGAATTGCCGCTGGTGCCTTGAAACATGGAAAGTGCCGGATGATAAATGATCCGGCAAGGCCGGTTGGTAATTTATTTTCCGTGCCGTACTCTCTCATTCTTTGTTTTTTAATAAGTTTCCTGGATTGTTTGAACCATTAACGTAATAATCCTGACAATAACATCATAAATCAGAAGAAAAATTCGGAAGGAACCGGTTATGTTTGATCGTGCTAATTTATGCCGCATCGCGCCTTTTGGCGCTTATGTCTTTTTCATGGTGCTGGAAGATGTGCTGTTGAAATTTGGCTGGGAAGCGAACGATTTACGTTTGCTCTATGCGGTGAAAATCACCGTCGTGGCCGGATTGCTCTGGATCATGAGGGACGCTTATAGCGAATTGCGCCGGCCGATTGGCACGGGTTTCCGCACATGGATTGTGGCGATAGCCGCCGGTATTGTCGTGTTTGCCGCCTGGATTAACATGACAGCGGGCTGGATGGTGATGGGAGAGTCTACCGGTTTTGATCCGCGCAATGAGGATCAGATCGACTGGCTGCTGGTGGTAGTGAGACTGATTGGCGCGGCACTGGTGGTTCCGGTAATGGAGGAACTTTTTTGGCGGTCATTCCTGATGCGCTGGATCGATCACCCTGATTTCCTCAAGATCAATCCGGCGCAGGTGGGATTAAAGGCATTCTGCCTTTCGGCGATACTTTTTGCGATTGCGCACAATCTATGGCTGGCCGGATTATTCGCCGGTATCGTCTACAATTTACTGTATATGCGCAGTGGAACGCTGTGGTCGCCGGTTCTTGCGCATGCGGTTACCAACGGCATGCTGGGCGTATGGATCGTTACGACAGGTAATTGGGGTTTCTGGTAGGCGGAATTTGCCGCCGGGATTCTTTCCCGGTCAGACTAAATATTCAGGATGCTCGACTATTTCCTGATAAATCAGGTGACGTAATGCTAAAGCCTGCTCCGATTTCATATCGCTAAATTCAACTCCCGAGTTGATTATTTTCTGATTGTTTTTGTTGATCTGTTTCGCAGACCGGATAATGCTTTTTATCGATAAGGGTATTTCCTCGTCAAGAATTTTGATGATAAAGGATAATGTTATGGTTGATCCGAGTCTGCCTAGCGGAAGATCTGAGCTAATTCCCGCGCCGTATATACTGAGATCCGTAATTGCCAGCGGTATAGACTTCTCAACGACAGATGCTTGAATATTGCATTTAATTCTTCGTGATTTTCGAATATTCTGCCCCTGTATGTCTTTGGGGAACGATAGATGTAAATACTTAAATGGTATTTTAATAATCTTGTCGACAAAGACTGCGAATCTGAACACACATTGTCCGCTGAATAGACAAATCTGAATCTGATCCCCTTCAATGAAAGGCTCTCCGACTAACTGATCGGACGCAGGCATGGTGACAATTAAGGTGCTGTCCTGCACATAGCCGATCAAGGATGCCGTGTAGGAATAATTGCTGGATTCATTGTGATTCTTTGAATAGGTGGATAAGGTAAGCTGCATTTTATGACCTACTTTAAGGCGCATGTCCTCAAAATCCATTCTATCAAATTTATTTTTACTTGATTCCATTGGCTCCGGTTCGGGCTTCTGCATGCGGAAAACCGATGTGCCTTCCAGTTTCTTTAATTCATCCGCAGTTTTAATGATATATCCGCGTTTTTGTATGGGCTGATGTGCTTGATCGAATAAGTCCCACGGGAGTGGCTGGCCAACTGACAGGTCTGAGGTTTGTATGGGTATTAAGTTCATAATCGATGATTGGGAGTGCGCAAAAAAGAATCTGGTTAATGGATCGGGAGATTGAATCATCACGGCGTGATGGCACCAACCTCGCTTTTTAACGGTGAGGGTGATTTAAAACTTTAGTGGTAGCAGGGTTATGCGTAGCGAGGGTGCGGGCATGAGGGAAACCGGATGATGCGTTTTTACGGTAAGTCTTCTGCGAGCGGAGGCAGTTTTTGTTTTATGTTGTTGATGTGTGAAGAAATTTTATGAATGGTAAATTGAGATAAATGCGTTAAGGACTGCTCTGGAAATTCATGGTGATGCCATCCGGATTTGTGCGGATTTGTGTTGATCGAATTGTAATCCGCCAGCTAACTTGATCGTTCGCGTTGACCCTTCGCGCAATTCAGTGTTAGAGTTCTTTCCATATGGTTATCAGGGTTTTTGTGGCAGTAGTGGTTGTATTTTTTTTGTCATCTTTTGAGGGAGGGGAGTAATGGAATATAAAACGATCTGCAAGAACCAGATGATTCATGCCGTGGCCGGAGGTCTGCTGTTGATCGGCGTGAGTTCATCTGGTGTCCATGCGAACAGCGTGGTGAGCAGTAGCGATCAGAGCAGCAATCCTTTTATGAATGCAATTAAAGACAGCGGCATCAAGTTTGGCGGCTGGATCCAGGGCGGTGCAACGTATAATCCAAGTCAGACTCATGGATTCATGGGGCCGGTTACTTTCGCCGATCAGGCCAACAGATTTCAATTGAACCAGTTGAATTTCTTTCTGGAACGTGGGGTGAAAACGGAAGGTAAGGGCTGGGATTTCGGTTTCCGCGCCGACTTCATGTTTGGTACCGATGCCATTTTTACGCAGGCTTATGGCAATCCCGCATTCGATGTCAATAATGGCCGTCCGCTGGCAGACCGGGGCAATTGGGACCTTGATATATGCTGTAACTCCAGCCGCACATACGGTATTGCAATTCCGCAGGCTTTTGCGGAAGTTTATGCACCGCTGGGTAATGGATTGAACGTCAAAGTAGGCCATTTTTATACTCCGATCGGTTATGAATCAGTGCCGGCGCCTAACAACTTCTTCTATACCCATGCCTATACCATGCAATATGGCGAGCCTTTTACCCATACCGGTGTGCTGGGTAATTACGTGGTGAACAAGAATGTTACCGCCATGGCCGGTACGATTGGCGGCAGCGGAACGGGCGGCTGGGATGGTAATTTTGACAAGCAGATGGAAAACTGGGGCGGGATCGGCGGCGTAACCTGGACGAGTGACGATCAGAAAACTTCCCTCAATATCAGCGGCACGGGCAGTACGACTTCGACACGCAACAGCAGTTTCTGGGGCATGTACAGTGTTGTCCTGAAACATATGTTTACAGAAAAAACGCACTTTATCGTACAACATGACCATGGTTTTGCCGATAACGTATTGCTGGCTAATAATGTGTATGCGGGTGTTACCAAGGATGCGGCATGGTATGGCGTTAACTCGCATTTATACTATGACCTGACCCCTGATTTGTCGGTTGGTGTTCGCGCCGAGTGGTTCCGTGATCGTGATGGCTTCCGTGTTTTTGCTCCAGGAAGGGTAACTGCCGCAACCAATCATCTTGGCAGAAGTTATGCAAGTAACATCGGTTTACTGGGTACCAGCACCCCGGCCGATTATTATGCGGTTACCATCGGCGCCAACTGGAAAGCAGCACGGACATTGAATGTGGGCTGGCAAGGATTGAGGCAATTGAATATCCGTCCGAATATCCGTTATGACCGGGTGGATGCGCTGCACGAATCCCTGCAGACTGCCGCTTACCGGCCTTTCGGCGGTAACAAGGATCAGGTCATATTCTCGCTGGATGCAGTACTGCCTTTTTAATATAGTGCCGATCTATGGATTTACTGATGAAATATGAAGCAAAAAATGCGCCCGCGGGCGCATTTTTTATTGCGCATTACTTTTTCCGCTGTATTGCCGCAAGGCCCGCACTAGATGATCGATATCATCCGGTATTTCAACTTCCCACTGCATGATCTGTCCGGTTTGCGGATGAGTCAGCGCGAGTTTCCGGGCATGCAGGGCTTGCCTGGGAAAATTCATCAATAGCGATGCGATAGCCGGTTCCATTTTTGCAGGTTTTCCGCCATAGACAGGGTCACCTGCTAACGGATGTCCGATAGCGCTCATGTGCACGCGTATTTGATGTGTTCTTCCTGTTTCAAGGCTGCACTGGAGTAGCGTGCAGCCGGTGAAATTTTCGATAACACGGTAGTGCGTGCGTGCTGGCTTGCCTGTTGTGGTAACCGCCATTTTCGTGCGATGGATGGGGTGGCGGCCGACCGGCGCATCGACACTGCCGGGTTGTGTAATTTCTCCCAGAACCAGCGCCACATAATCACGCTTCACCGTATGTTGCTGTAATTGACGCACGAGGCTTGTTTGCGCTTCTATTGTCTTTGCGACCACCAATAAGCCACTGGTGTTTTTATCCAGACGATGGACAATACCGGCGCGCGGCACATGCTCCAATTGCGGTGCATGATGCAGTAAAGCATTGAGCAAAGTGCCCTGCCAGTTGCCATTTCCAGGGTGAGTGACCAGACCGGCGGGTTTATTGATGATGATGAGCGCGTCATCTTCGTCAATGATGTTCAAATCGATTGCTTCCGCTGTGTAGATCGATTCAGCGGCGATGTTTTGCGGCGTGATCCGCACATGCTCATTGCCCCATACTTTCTGTTTTATAGCGGTGGATTGCCCATCCAGTAAAACCCGGTTCTCTGTAATCCAGGTTTGCAAACGGCTGCGTGACCACTGCGGCAATAGTTTTGCCAAAGCCTGGTCAAGGCGTAATCCCGCGCAATCAGCAGGAATCGTCAAGTCAACGGCGGTATGCGGCAGTTCGTTGTGTGCTAGCGATGGCGGCTTTGCGCTATAATCCCCGGAGGTATCTTTGTTTTTTATGGAATTCGTCATGTCACGTGGTTTTGTTTTAGTTCTGGTGTTATGGTTATCGGGGTGCGGCTTGCTGCCGGATCGCACGGAAGATCAGCAGGATTGGTCTGCCAATAAGTTCTATTCGGAAGCGAAAGAGAAATTGAACGATGGTAATTATACTGCCGCCATCAAGCTGTATGAATCACTGGAGGCGCGTTATCCTTATGGCCGGATAGCTCAGCAGGCGCAGCTTGAAACGGCGTATGCGCACTATAAAAATGAAGAACCGGCTTCTGCTATCGCGGCAGCGGATCGATTTATCAAATTGCATCCTAATCATGTTAACGTGGATTATGCTTATTATATCAGGGGACTAGCAAGTTTTAACGATAATTGGGGAATGATGGGGGCTTTGATGAAGGGGCCGCTCAAGCAGGATATGAGTGAACGTGATCCCAAAGCATCGTATGAATCATTCGAGAACTTCAAGGAACTGATCGCGCGTTTTCCGGAGAGTAAATATGCCGTGGATGCCAGGCAGCGCATGGCATATCTGCTCAATGCCATAGCCATGAGTGAGATTCATATCGCACGTTACTATATGAAGCGCAAGGCGTATGTGGCCGCAGCCAACCGGGCGCAGAACGCTGTCAAGGAATACCCGCGCACTCCGGCAACCGAAGAGGCTTTGTATATCATGATTAAAGCCTATGAAGCCCTCGAAATGTATGATTTGCGGGACGATGCCGAGCGTGTCATGCGCATTAACTTTCCTGACAGTTATTTTCTTGCGGAACTGCCTGAAGTGGGGGCAAAAAACTGGTGGGAATTCTGGAAGAACTGATATAACTGAGTTAGATCCGCATCGTCTCCTGATGGTCTTTCAGGTGCACAGCCAGCACATCGCAGTGCGCCTGATAGAGAACGCCCTTGGCCGTCGAGCCCATCAGCACGGACAGCCCATGGCGCCCGTGTGAACCCACGACAATCAAATCAATATGCGCTTGTGCGGCAAGCCGGGTGATTTCCTGCTGCGGCTCGCCCCAGATCAGCCAGCGGTGTGACGGTGCAATATTGAGTTGATCGCTGATTTGTATGAATTTGTTTTTTTCCGCTTGCAATAACTTGTCCGATGAATCCTCATGCAGCGGAACAACGGTGCCATAGGGTGTATCCGGCATGGGAATGTTATCCAGCACATGAATGATGTGGAGATGGGCATTAAACTGTTCCGCCAGGGATTTCGCCTTGTGTGCCACATAATGACCTTGCTCGGAGAAATCGACAGCGAGCAGAATATTCTGATAGTTATTCATGTTGGGTTCCTTCCAGTTGCAGCAATACGCGTGCAAAAATTGGATTTTAAAATAGGCGGCACTTTATCATATCCCCGCAGCTTATAGCGGCAACGATTCCCGTTTTCTATGACAAGCCACCCCGTCAATCATTACTCCGGCGCAAATAATCTGAGAGAAAACCAGTGATACGCTGCTCATATTCCCTGCCGGCATACGTATGCATATTGAAATGCCCGGCGCCGGGAACGATCCACAGCTCTTTGGGCGTTCTGGCTGCCGCATAGAGGCGTTCGGTTTCAGGTTGGGTGGTGTGCGCATCATGGGTTCCGGCAATCAGCAATAAAGGGGCGTTAATGTTATCGATGCGCGTGATCGGATTTAACGCGTCCATCGGTGTATCCAGATAAAAGGATAATTGCCGCAGCAGAAGCGGCAGCAATACTGATCCATAGTTACCGAAATGAAGTTTTAAACGGTTGTTAACCGCCTCGTCAATGGTGGGATGAAGTGATTCCAGAATGACCGCATCCAGCCTTAAATCCTGCCGGGCAAGCACGATGGCTGCGGCTCCCAGGGAAGTTCCGAGAGCGCCGATGCGTTCCCCAGGGAAGGTTTGGCGCAGAAAAGCCACGGATGCCTCGATATTTTCAGATTCCTTTAAACCAAAAGTGATTCTTTCCCCGGCAGTTTCTCCATGCGCCTGCAAATCAATGAACAGCACACTATACCCGCGCTCCTTCAGAAACCGCGCACGGCTCAGCATCTCAAGCCGGTTGCTGCGCATCGAATGAACCAGCAACACCACGCCGCCGCCCGGTTTTCCATATGCCAGCCAGCCATGCAAAGTGGATTCGCCGGCTCCCGGAATCTGCACGGCTTCAACCGGGAAATCTGCGGATAGCACGCCGACCGCGGTGGATGCCGGTGCCGTCAGGAGTGCGCCGATAGCGAAAATACCCGCGGAGATCGCGATGATAAGAGCCAGAATCTGAACAGCTATCTTATATAACATGGTTATTGGCGGATTGTTTGGAAGGCAAAATGGTTGTTAAGAAATGGGTTCGCGAGTTTTGCCGGGTTTGTTTCTGCCGCAAGCATAATGCACTTTATGAATATCGGAAACTGTACAGCATTTTCTATCGTTCTGACGATTTTCTATGTTGAACTTCCGGTTGTGCAACTGGAAAGCGATACGAACAAAAGTTAAGGAAGCTCTGCAATAACTTGCATTTGTCATTCCGAACATAGTGAGGGATCTTTAATAATCAATACAATAGATTTCCCGCTCTTGCTCGAAATGACGCTTGTTCAGGGCTTCCTTAAATAATTAAGTAACCGGGTTTTCCGTGTCAGATCGCTGAATTGAATTTCAATTCCTTGAATAGAATGGCGGTTGGCCGTGCCGGATAGATGGGATATCTTGTTTCTGTTCCGGTAAATAGTGCAGGCAATTAAAGCTTCATCCAACCGGGGAATTCAGGATGATAGAGAAATTACAGCGCGTCTTATCTGCCGCAGATGGCCGGGTATATTACCAAAAACTGTAATGGATGGAATCGCCGCGCTGAGTTGTCCACGAAAAAATCCACGAACTGCTGGCACCCCTGTTATATTAACGGCTGCCAAGGCGCAATCGGATGAAGCTGGGTATTACATGAATTTGGGATCTGCAGCGGTTATCGCAAAACCGTTTGATGCCATGAAGCTCATCTCTGGAATCGAACAAAATTGGGTGCAATATTATGGAAAATGGAATGCACAACGAATTTCAGGAAAGAATGTACTTGCTGGCAACGGCATTTTCTGAAGAGTTGCCGGAAAAAATCAGTGAGATAGAAGTTTTGTGGGGTACGCTGCTGAACGGGTGGGATGTGAAAGTTCTGCAGGAGCTGCATCATGCTGTTCATAATCTGGCAGGTGCTGGGAAACTGTTCGGTCTTGCGGAGCTGGGCGCGGAAGCGCGCGCGCTGGAACAAGTTCTCAAGAACCTGATGCAGAACGGGGTTCTGGCGGATGATCTGCAATCAAGCCGGATCGTGCAACAGATCCTGGGGCTGAAGCGGATTTCGGCTGAGAGAGGAGCCGGGCGTGCAACAGATACTATGCAAACGGGAGCGAAGGAGGATATGTTTTTGTCAAATCCGCAGCTCACCAATCCGGTATTCGTCGTGAACGATGATGCGGAAGCGGCGCAGGAGCTTGCATTACAGCTGCGCTATTATGGTTATGAAGTGGAAGTATTCAACCATCCGGATAAATTCCGCGCCGCTATCCGGCATAAGCCGAATGCCATCGTTCTGATGGAGATTGAGTTTCCGGAAGAGGAAATGGGTGGCATTCATATCATGGAAGAGGTGCAGCGGGAATTGCCGCAACCGGTACAGGTCATTTTCATTTCGGTGCACGATAGTATGGATTGCCGATTGGGCGCCGTGCGTGCCGGCAGTGTCGCCTATTTCATCAAACCCTTTAATCCGGTCGAATTGATCGGTCAGCTTGATTTAATCACGGCATCGCAGATTCAGGATTCGTTTCGCGTATTGATGGTGGATGACAGTACTGCGGTACTTTTCTATCATGCGGCGATATTGGAGCAGGCGGGCATGATCGTGAAAGCGGAAACGGATCCGATGAGCTTGATCGGAACATTGAATGAATTCAATCCTGATTTGATCCTGATGGATTTATACATGCCAGGATGCAGCGGTATTGAATTGGCAAAAGTGATCCGGCAAATGGATGGTTTTGTCAGCACGCCGATCGTTTATTTGTCTTCCGAGAATGATTTCAACACGCAGCTTGAAGCGATGAGTTTGTGCGGCGATGATTTTCTGGTGAAACCGGTTGTACCCCGGCATTTGATTTCAGCCGTGACGTTGCGCGTGGCGCGCGCGCGCTTTTTACGCTCTTTGATGGTGCATGACGGCCTGACCGGTCTGCTCAATCATACCGCCATCAAGGAGGAATTATTGCGCGAAGTGGTGCGTTCCAACCGGTTGAATACGCCATTGTCTTTCGCCATGATGGATATCGATTTCTTTAAGAAAGTTAATGATACCTATGGGCATGCGGCGGGTGACCGTGTGATCAAGAGTCTGGCGCGGTTGCTGAAACAGCGTTTGCGCGGAACCGATATTATCGGGCGTTACGGCGGGGAAGAATTCGCGGTCATTATGAATGATACCGACGCCGCATCGGCGGCTAAAGTGATTGATGAGATACACAATGTTTTCTCGCGTCTGCTGCATTTGAGCGAGGAGAATGAATTCTCGGTCAGTTTCAGTTGCGGGATCGCGGATCTTGCGCATTTCCCGGATGCCGCAAGCCTGAGTGAAGCGGCTGACAAGGCGCTGCATCAAGCCAAGCAGAGAGGGCGCAATAAGGTTGTTGTCAATCCGGGTGATTGAATGCGCTTATTCAATATAACGCAATCTCTATCCGCATCGGTTACGGTTTGGGATCATCGCTGCGCGTGTGCAACAGCCGGGGCGGGTGGTTACCCGGGCCGGCGGCGAATTGCCGTTTGCTGAAAGCCGCGCGTGATTGTGGATCCGGATCAATCGCCTTGAGCGCTTCTATGACGGCAACGCGCGGCGCCAGACCGGCGGCATTGGCGACCTGAATCGAAAGTCCCGGACGTGCGTTGAGTTCAATGATCATCGGGCCTTGGTCCCGATCCAATACGATATCCGCGCCCAAGTATCCCAGACCGGTCATTTCATAGCAGGCGGCGGCCAATTGCAGGAGCTTGTCCCAATGCGGGATGGCCAGATCCGAAAAAGTTTTGCGGGTATCCGGATGGTGTAAGACCGGTTCGCCGTACTGTACCGCATGTAATGCATTGCCGCTTCCCATGTCGATTCCAACGCCCACCGCGCCCTGGTGCAGGTTCGCCTTGCCATCGGAAGCATGTGTCGTGAGCCGCAGCATCGCCATGATGGGGTAACCGCATAATACGATAATGCGCAGATCAGGAATGCCTTCATAACTGTAATCGGAAAAAACCGGATCCAGTTGTATCAGCGACTCGATCATCACGGTATCGGGCTTACCGCCGAGGCTATGCAAGCCGCTCAGTATATTCGATACATGCCGTTCGATATCTTCCAGTTGCAGCGCATCACCACTGGGTTTGAAGTAAAGATTATGCTCATGCTGGGTGATTACCAGAATGCCTTTTCCGCCACTGCCTTTAACCGGTTTGATGACAAACTGGGCATGCGGACTGAGTATTTCCTTCAGCAGTTTGACATCATGCTGATATTGCACGGTGCCGAGCAGCTTGGGCACGGTGATGCCGGCTTTTTGTGCCAGCAATTTGGTTTTCAGCTTGTCATCTACGAGCGGGTATAGTCGGCGCGGATTATAACGGGAGATCAAACCGAAATTTCTTTGGTTCATGCCGATGATGCCGAAACTCCGGAGCTTCTTAGCGCTTGCCAGAAACATTGCGCCGTTCCAGTGCATGAAAACGATACAGCTCGGATAACCGGTAACCGGTATATTGTCCGAGAATCAGAATGAGTGCCAGGTTAACCAGCATCAGTTCGGGAAAATTAAAGGTCAGATATTCAATCGTCCGGTTGGTCATAAACAAATAGGCAATCACTGCAGTCAGCAGACTGCCGCCACCCTGGATAAACACTTCTCTTGGACCGTCTTCTTCCCATAGAACCGACATGCGTTCAATGGTCCATGACAGAATGATCATCGGAAAGAAAGTAACGGTCATGGCCTGGTCGAGCCCGAGTTTGTTACTGATGATGCTGATACTGGCCATAATCGCGATGACGACAATGATCACGGCGGAAATACGCGCGACAAACAACAGATTCAAGCGTGACAGATAAGAGCGGATCAATAACCCGGTGCCAACGACTGTCAGGAAAATGATGATGCCGGTCAGCAAGGTGGTTTGTATCAGTGCTAACGCAATCAGAATCGGCATGAAAGTGCCGGAAGTGCGGATGCCGATCAGCAGACGCATGATAACGACGATCAATGCGCCAATCGGTAATAACAAAATCATTTTGAATGCATTTTGCTGTTCAATCGGCAGGCTGTAGATGGAAAAATCGACAATACCGGCCTGTTTGTTCATGCTGTCGCGCACCACCAGATTCCGGGTTGAGTGCACATTCTTGATAATCGAAAAGGATATCTGCGAGTTTTTGCCGCCAACTACGTCAAGCAGAGATTGGTCGCCACGCTGCCAGACCAGAAAATTTTCCGGCATGCCATGCACGCCGGAGTTCTGGTTGAACAACAGCCATTGGCGGCCAATATAGACCTCGACATAGTTGGTCAGCGATTGTCTGCGCCGGCCGTCCTGCAGATATAGTCCGCGCACGATACGTGCGCTGATACCTTCCAGTGCCAGCAGGTTGATAATCAGATGAGTTTTATAATCTTCACTGGATTTTTCATTCAGCAGCAGACTTTGGTTTTGGCTGGGCGCGTTGGAATTCAGTGCCGTGATCAATTCACGCGTGAAGGTTTCGGTATTGGCGGACCTGCTGCGCACCTGGTCCAGCAATGTGGTTGCTGCGGTTTTGAGCACTTCGTCAAACTCGGGTTTCTCCGGTTCGGACGGGAGATCCGCGGCAGGTATTTCAGTGGTGATTGAATCGGTTTCATAAATACGCAGACGGTAATAAGCTGTCTGCGGGCCGGATGCGGTTCTTTTGCTCCACTGTGCCCGGCGTCCTGCCGGGGAAGTCAATTCACTGAAGCCGTAGTCGGGTGAGGCGAAATCTTCTTCTATAAAAACGATATCCTGAGTTTCGGGAGGTAATGCAAAAGAGACGATGACGGGATCGCCGCGTGCAATAAAATCAATCTTGGCTTCAATGGTCCAGACCGGTGTTTTGTCATCGGGTGATAATGGAAATCCCAATGCGAAATGCTTGTATAAAATCAGGCCTATTCCCAAGCCCATGATCAGGATCACTAAAAAATACAGCCTAAATTTTGCATGCATTACTTGATATCACTATGTTCTAAATTGTCGATCTTGACCGCTGTGAATTTTTTGCTGACATCGACGATCGCCAGATCACGTAATAAATTACGCCCGATCAGCACTTGATGTTTAAGTCTGCCACGGTCGATCAGGGTAAAGTTTATTTGCTCGTTAATGTTGGCCAGCGCTACATGCATTCTGACGACCGGCCGCCGTTGCGACTCTCTGTCGCCGCGTTCCTTGACGCGTACATGACGACGCAAACGCCGTGTCAATTCGATTTTTTCTCCCGTGCTAGGATGAATGACATTAAATTTTACAAAAGGCTTGCCATCCCGCTCGAATTCAACAATGTCATGCGCATTCAGCGATGAAGTTTGTGCGCCGGTATCAATCCGTGCGGTGAATTCCAAGCCGGGCGGATCCAGATGAACATACTCAATTTCGCCTAATATTGTCTTGCTATCCGGTGGGGCTGATTGTTCTTTCCTGGCTGCTGCGTCATAACCGGTGGCGCATGGATAGGTATCCGCGTCATTTGAATGGTCTTTTATATTGACAAGTTTATCAGATTGGCTCTTTTCCAGCTCTTTTCGTTGCTCGACCAGCTCAGCAAATAAAGTAACCAGTTCCGATTCCCTGGCGCTGATCAAAGCTTCGCGCTCGGATAATTTGTCTTCCCGGGGACTGCAAGCGGACAGCATGAGAAGCGCGATCGTAATGATCAAATAACTACAGCGGAATTGAGTGAAAAATGAATGTGCCATTTTCATAATGTTTTGTTTCCAATTTTCTCAGAAAAAGATACCGCTGCTGAATAGTTACTCAGGGAATTGGTTGCTTTATTGGATGGCGTCTGGAACCCGCATCCGTTGCGGTTATTCAGCAGTTGAGCTCAGTAATATGTTTTTATGGATTATTTAAATGTATGGATAATGTTTGATTTTTGTAGGTGCAGGCATAGCGGTGAATTTCCAGGCAGTGTGAGGTAATGGTGAGCTGATAGGTGCCTGGCGCTTCATTCCGGGTGTCAAACTTGAATTGAAAATGACCCGCCTGATCACTGGGATAGGATTGATCAACCGCTACCGCACCATCCGGGCGGGTCAGCTTGAAATTGAGCAGGACATCCGGAGCCGGTTGCGCATTATAGTCTACCCGTCCGTGCAGCATAACGGTTTCTCCAACGGCATAGTGTGTTTGCGGATCAATGAGAACAGGCTGGGAAATATGCGTTGCCAGCGAATCATTGATAAAACCGCCTAAAGCAATCAGCCAGGCGAATAAAAGGATAGAAGTTTTTCTTGAGACCATGATCAATTCAATGAAAGGCAGTGGTTGTATTGACTGCGGGTAATGAGTAAGGCGCAAGGTTTGGGCACGCTATTTCCTTGGTATAAAAAGATCGGTAATAGTTCCTTCCGCCATTTCCGCCGCGAACAAGACGGTTTCGGACAGCGTGGGATGCGGATGGATGGTCAGGCTGATATCCTGCATATCCGCGCCCATCTCCAGGGCCAGCACGGTTTCGGCAATCAACTCACCGGCATTGATGCCCGTCATGCCGGCACCCAGTATCCGGCGCGTGTTTTTATCCAGCAGCAGTTGCGTCAACCCTTCTTCCCGCGCCATCGATATCGCGCGGCCGCTGGCAGCCCACGGGAAGACGGCCTTCTCGTAATCAATGCCCTGTTTGACCGCCTCTTTCTCGGTCAACCCCATCCAGGCGATTTCAGGATCGGTATAGGCGACCGAAGGGATGGTGCGGGCATCGAAAATGGCTTTGTGTCCGGCAATAATCTCGGCGGCCAGTTTGCCTTCGTAAGACGCTTTATGCGCCAGCATCGGTTCGCCCGTGATATCGCCAATCGCAAAAATATGCGGCAGATTGGTGCGCATCTGCTGATCCACCGGAATAAAGCCGCGTTCATTGACTTGAATGCCGATTTCTCCGGCGCCGATCGCGTGTCCGTTCGGGCGGCGTCCGGCAGCCATCAGAATACGATCGTAAGTTTGCGGCTGCGGCGCGTTCTCACCGTCAAAAGTGACGGTCAATCCGGATTCGCTGGTTTCAATCCGCGTTACCTTGGTCTTCAGGTAGATGGCTTCGTAGCGTTTCTTGATGCGGCGATGCAGCGGTTTGACAAGATCGGCATCGGCACCCGGAATCAATTGATCCATCCATTCCACCACGCTGATTTTGCTGCCCAGCGCGTCATAGACCGTTGCCATTTCCAGGCCGATGATGCCGCCGCCGATAATCAGCATGCGCCGCGGCACATCGTTCAGTTGCAGCGCCCCGGTGGAATCCATCAGGCGCGGATCGTCATACGGAAAGCCGGGGATGCGGGTAACGCTGGAACCGGCGGCAATGATGCAATGCTCGAAAGAAACCGTTTTCCGCCCGTCGCTCGTTTCGACCTGAATCAGGTGCGGCGCGGCAAATTTCCCGCTGCCTTGGATGATGTCCACCTTGCGCTGTTTGGCCAAGGCTTTCAGTCCCTTGGTCAGCTTGCCGATGACCGACTCCTTCCAGCCGCGCAGCTTATCGATATCGACCTGGGGTTGGCCAAAAACAATACCCTGTGACGCCACTTCTTCGGCTTCGGTGATGACCCTGGCGGCATGCAGCAAGGCTTTGGATGGAATGCAGCCGACATTCAGGCACACGCCGCCGAGCGCCGGGTAGCGCTCGATCAGAACCACTTTCTTGCCCAGATCGGCCGCGCGGAAAGCGGCGGTATAACCGCCGGGACCCGCGCCGAGCACCACCACATCCGCGTGGATATCGCCCAGCGGGACGGGTTGCGAGGATGCCGGTGCGGCCGGAGGCGTTGCGGTGACAGGTGGCGGTGGTGGCATGGTTGTTTCCGCGCGGGTGCCGGCCTGGGTCGCGGAACCGGCCGTATCCGCCGCCTGCCCGGTCGGCGCCAAAGTCAGAATGACCGAACCTTCGGATACTTTATCACCGGTTTTGACCTTGATGTCCTGCACCACACCGGCCTGCGGGGACGGCACGTCCATCGAGGCCTTGTCGGTTTCCAGCGTGATCAGCGCGGTTTCTTTTTCAACCGTATCGCCGGGCGCGACCAGCACTTCGATGACCGGAATATCCTTGAAGTCACCGATATCGGGAATCTTTATTTCAACAACTTGCGTCATAATAGCCTTCCTGGCGGTTTGAGTGCCGTACACTCGTTCTGATGATGGGAGCGGATCAGCCGCGGGTTATTGCCGCAACTGGCCGTCGCCCAGCACGATGAATTTCTGGCTGGTCAATCCTTCCAGGCCGACCGGGCCGCGCGCGTGGATCTTGTCGGTCGAAATGCCGATTTCAGCGCCCAGACCGTATTCGAAGCCGTCGGCAAAGCGCGTGGTGGTATTGACCATGACCGAACTGGAATCCACTTCGCACAGAAAACGGCGCGCGCGGGTATAGTTCTCCGTGACAATCGCATCGGTATGCTG
>CAZDYN010000013.1:0-16846 GCA_964509635.1 uncultured Nitrosomonas sp.
CTTCCCTATTAATCAAAATCCTGCGTGATCATCACGCGAATTTATGAAATATTCGAGTTAAATTAAATTATGCTCGGCGAATGATAAAGCAATACCGCTACCGACAATAAAATGATCCAGTACTTTGACATCAATCATCGCCAATGCTTGTTTCAAGGATTGGGTTAATACTTTGTCGGCATGGCTGGGTTCTGCAATGCCTGAAGGGTGATTATGCGCAAAGATGATCGCGGCTGCATTATGATACAGCGCACGCTTGATGACCTCCCGAGGGTAAACGCTGGCTTGTGTCAATGTTCCGCTAAATAGTTCTTCAGAGGCAATGGTATGATTTTTAGCATCAAGAAAAATACCGATAAACACCTCATGTTGTTTGTTTGCCAAACTCAGGCGTAGAAAATCCCGAACCAGTTCTGGGGAATTCATCGCATTGCCGCTTTTCAGTTCTTCACCGAGCGCACGACGAGCCATTTCCAACACAGCTTGCAGTTGTGCATATTTTGCGATACCCATTCCTGGTAATTGGCAGAAATTGGTCTGACTGGCTGCAAAGACATTGGTTAAACTGCCGAAGTGGGAAAGTAATTCTCGCGCGAGATCCACGGCGCTTTTCCCCGGGATTCCGGTACGCAGGAAGATGGCCAGCAGCTCGGTATCCGAAAGGGCGGTAACACCTTTTTGCAAGAGCTTCTCACGCGGCCGTTCAGATATCGGCCAATTTGTAATTGCCATAAACTATAGTGGAGCACCTAGTAATGTAAAATGGAATTTATGCGGGTGTGTTAACAATCAGTTGTTGCGGTAACACAGAGCATTTCATGGATATCGGCTTGTAGAGCAGTCATATTGAGTAAAATGGGCAAGCAGGTACTTATTTATGTTAACGATTGTTAAATCCGGTATATTGATTGGGTTAAGCATATTCAGAAATTTTTTCCGTCATGACAACATGTATGTCTCCCGTATCTAAAAAACGCGTGTTGCTGGGTGTCACTGGTGGTGTAGCTGCCTACAAAGCAGCGGAATTGGCGCGTCTACTAACGCAGGATGGGTTTGATGTGCAAACAGTTATGACGGAAGCGGCCTGCCGTTTTATTGGGCCAGTGACTTTCCAGTCGTTAACCGGGAATCCTGTCTATGCCGATCTGTGGGAAACCAATACTGCGCACAACATGGCGCATATTAACCTGTCCCGCAATACCGGCCTGATTCTGGTAGCGCCTGCCAGTGCTGATTTTATTGCCAAGCTTGCCAGTGGTATGGCGGATGATTTGCTCGCAACATTATGCCTGGCGCGCGATTGTCCCCTCATGATAGCGCCCGCGATGAACCGCCAGATGTGGCAGAATCCCGCGACGCAGCGTAATTTGTCCTTGTTGCGTAAAGACGGTGTAAAAATTGCCGGTCCGGCCAGCGGTCAACAGGCGTGCGGCGAAACAGGCATGGGCCGCATGCTGGAAGCCAGCGAACTGGCAGATGCGGTGCGAGCTGCTTTCCAAACCAGTATTTTGTTGCAAGGTAAAAAGGTGCTGGTGACTGCCGGGCCTACTTTTGAAGCGATTGATGCCGTGCGCGGCATAACCAACAAAAGTTCCGGAAAAATGGGATATGCCGTTGCCGAGGCCGCCATGGAAGCGGGCGCAAAAGTTACTCTGGTTTCCGGACCGACATGCTTGGCGCTGCCCGCGGTCGATAAATTTGTGCCGGTGATAAGTGCCGAGGATATGCTGCATGCTGTGCAAGTGGAAATATCGCAGACTGACATTTTTATCAGTGTCGCGGCCGTTGCTGATTATCGCGTGGCCCATGTCAGTGAGCAGAAGATAAAGAAGTCTGATAACAAACTGTCAATCGAGTTAATTCCCAATACGGATATTCTGATGACGGTATCCAGTCTGCCAAAACCACCTTTCTGTGTTGGTTTTGCAGCGGAAACGGAGGATCTTGCGCGGAATGCGGAGATGAAACGGCGCAAGAAACATCTGCCCTTATTGGTGGCCAATTTGGCTCAGGATGCGATCGGTTCTGATGAAAGCGAGCTGATTTTACTGGATGATGCCGGTCAGCATGTTCTTCCCAAAGCATCTAAAATGGAGCAGGCACGGCATTTGATACAACATCTCCATTTATTGTACCAACAACAAACTAAAAAAGTATGAAGAAAATTGATATCAAGATTCTTGATGAGCGATTGAATAAACAGTTTCCGGCTTATGCCACGCCAGGTTCCGCCGGCTTGGATTTACGCGCCTGTATCGAACAGCCGATGACGATTCATCCGGGAGAAACCAGTCTTATTCCGACCGGTATCGCAGTGCATCTTGCCGATACCGGATTGGCGGCGCTGGTATTGCCGCGTTCAGGGCTTGGCCATAAGCATGGGATTGTACTGGGAAATCTGGTGGGGTTGATTGATTCGGACTATCAAGGGCAGATTCTGGTTTCATGCTGGAACCGGGGGCAAACTTCGTTTCACCTGAATCCGTTGGAGCGCATCGCGCAGCTCGTTGTGGTTCCGGTTATTCAGGTCGAATTTAATCGCGTGGATAGTTTTGACCAAAGCCGCCGGGGCGAAGAAGGTTTTGGCAGTACCGGCAAGCATTGATGCATTTGCAACGATTTGTTTTCTGGCGGACTCCTGGCAGCAGGCACTCAGGTCAGGCGATTGGAACAAGCGCCTGCTGCTAATTGGCAGCTTAATGCAGGCGGGGAAACATACCCTTCAATCCGCGCATCATTTTGGCCATCCCGCCTTTATTCATCATTTTCATCATTTTTCTGGCTTGCTCGAATTGCGCCAGCAGACGATTAACTTCCTGCACGGAAACACCCGCGCCTGCGGCAATCCGTCGTTTCCGCGAGGCTTTGAGAATTTCGGGTTTAGCGCGTTCTTGTTTGGTCATGGAATTGATGATGCCTTCCGTGCGGCTGATTAACTTGTCGTCCACTTTTACATTCTGCGCTGCCTGGCTGAATTGAGCCGGTAGCTTGTCCATCAGGGCGCTCATTCCACCCATGTTGCGCATTTGCTGAAATTGCGCTTTGAAATCGTCCAGATCAAATGCCTTGCCCGATTTCATTTTTTTCATCAGCTTCTCAGCTTCTTGCTGATCAGCGCTGCGCTGGGCTTCTTCAATCAACCCGAGCACGTCACCCATACCCAGAATACGCGACGCCATCCGGTCAGGGTGAAATGCCTCCAGTCCGGTTAATTTTTCCGCGACACCGGCAAATTTGATCGGCTTGCCGGTGATATGCTTAACCGATAACGCCGCACCGCCGCGCGCATCGCCATCCAGTTTGGTGAGAATGACGCCGGTTAACGGCAATGCATCGGAAAATGCTTTGGCGGTATTTACGGCATCCTGGCCTTGCATTGCATCGACAACAAACAAGGTTTCAATCGGTTTTAGCAGTGCCTCAAGTTCGCTGATTTCCTGCATCATGGCTTCATCAATACCTAACCGGCCCGCAGTGTCAACAATCATCACATCGTGGTGATGCCGGCGCGCATAATCCAATGCGTTCGCGCCGATTTCTCCGGGTTTTTGTCCATCCTTCACCGGAAAGAAGTCGGCGCCTACCTGGCCGGCCAGCAGTTCCAGTTGGTGAATAGCCGCCGGACGATAGATGTCACACGAGACTAACAATACTTTCTTTTTCTTTTGCTCCATCAGCCACTTGGCCAGCTTGCCGCTGCTGGTGGTTTTGCCGGCGCCTTGCAATCCCGCCATGAGAATGACGGCAGGCGGTACTGTCGTGAGACTAAGATCGGCTTTTTCTCCACCCATAATGGTGATCAGCTCCTGATAGACCACGCCGACTAAAGCTTGTCCCGGTGTAAGACTGCTCATCACTTCGTGCCCGATGGCTTTTTCTTTAATGCGCGCGATGAAATCTTTGACAACTGGTAACGCCACATCAGCTTCCAGCAATGCCAGGCGAACTTCACGTAAAGCATCCTGGATATTGTTTTCAGTCAGTCTTGCTTCGCCACGTAACGTTTTAATTACACCGCTGAGCCGGCTGGTCAAATTGTCAAACATACTTAAACCTCACAAAAATCGATCGATGGTTATGGAACAAAGGGTTGACTCAAATTTTAACAAGCTGTTGAGAAACCGCCGGTATTGGTTATGGTGTTAAAAACAAACTCAGAATGTTCATTTATCATGTTTAAACAGCATTTTTTGCTTGTTTTCACGAAGCAATCGACTACTTCGAATACGTTTTTCAACGGCCTGTTAAGAAATATCCAGGTTAGCTCTTTGAATTTGCTGAAGTGCCATGTAGACTAAACAGTTATTCCGGCTTATTAAAATTTGTACTATCAATGACCAGCATTTTAACTTATCTCGCGGCTTTTTTGCTTTATATACTGTTCGGTTGGTTTTTCTGGCGAAATACTTGGAGGCAACCATTAAAAGCGGGCGATCGTGCACCGGCGAGTATTACCTGGGCACATTATGGCATGCTGATTCCTTTGTTATTGCATGCCACTACACTGTATCAATCCATGTTTGCCGGCACAGGACTCAGCTTCGGGTTGAGTAATGCAATATCGTCCATTGTCTGGTTGACTGCGTTTATTTACTGGTTTTCCGGGTTCTTCAGCCGCCTGCAGGGGCTGCAATCTCTGGTTGCTCCGGTGGCGGCGGCTGCGGCGATCGCGGTATTATTACCGCTGGCATTTCCATCCCTGCGTCCTCTTGAGAACACCGAGTTACCCGCCTTTAAAGCGCATTTGCTGGTTGCCATGATGGCCTATAGTCTGTTGACGATAGCCGCGTTACATGCATTATTGATGACTGTAGTGGAACGCCATTTGCATCATCCCGCCACCCGGTCAATATTCACCAATTTACCGCCGCTGCTGGCGATGGAGAAACTGCTGTTTCATATCATCTGGGTTGGGTTTGTTTTACTCACGTTGACGCTCATGAGCGGCATTGTATTTTCGAAAGAGGTATTTGGTCAGCCGCTGACATTCACGCACAAAACATTGTTTGGTTTTGTCTCATGGGGAGTATTCGCGGCACTGTTGGCGGGTAGACACTTCTACGGTTGGCGGGGACGGATAGCCATTCGCTGGACTCTGGCAGGATTTATTACGTTGTTACTCGCCTATATCGGTAGCAAATTTGTGCTGGAGATTGTATTGAATCGCTATTAACAGCAGTTTTTTAATAACGGGAAAAGTACAGTCGAATTGAGACAGACTATTTTGTACTGAAGACCACGGTTATTTGGTAACCTCCAAAAGATCTGCTTGATCAGCCTTTCGTGCGGCTGATTTTAGCCACTTCCTTAAGGCGTCTCAGGCTGCGCATCACCTGTGCAAGATGATGCCTGTTATTGATTTGTAGAATGAAACGCATGTGCATGTAGTCATCTTCGCTTTCCATGGCGATATCGTCAATGTTGGAGTCGGCCCTGGCAATTTCAGCCGCAACGCGCGCCAGTACGCCCTGTTTGTTGGCCGTAGTCACTTTAATGCCGGCTTCAAACGTTCTGCTGATGTCTTTGCCCCAGGTTACATCCAGGTAATTTTCCGAGCTTTTATGGCTGCTCGTGACATGGGCGCAGTCATGCGTATGGATGATCAATCCGGAATCTTTCTTGATTACGCCAACAATGGCGTCTCCGGGGATAGGGCGGCAGCATCTGGCAAACTGAACGGTAATCCCCTCAGTTCCCAATATGGTAATCGGTCCCGCGGTTTGCTCACTGGCGATGGATTCCGGAGATGCCAGCCGTTTTGCTACCACAGCCGGAAGCTGCTTGCCCAGCGCCATCTCGGCTAGCAATTCTTCCTTGGATTTGACGCCGCTGTCACGCACCAATTTCTCCCACTGAGCTTCAGTAATCGTGTCCGGATTCATATTAAAAGACAGGAGTGCCTGATTTAACATGCGTTCACCCAGTTTAACCGATTCGTCATATTGAATAGTTTTGAGAAAATGACGGATATGCGAGCGCGCTCTTCCGGTTGCCACATAACTGAGCCAGGCAGGATTGGGCTTTGCATACGGTGCCGTGACAATCTCTACACGATCACCACTTTTCAGTTTGGTGCGTAGTGGCGCATTCTCTCCGTTAATCTTAGCCGCAACACAGCAATTGCCTACATCGGAGTGTACTGCATAGGCAAAATCAACGGCCGTTGAACCTCTTGGGAGTGTTAATATTTTTCCTTGCGGCGTGAAAACAAAAACATCTCCGGGAAACAAATCGATTTTAAGATGTTCCAGGAACTCTAAAGAATCTGTCGAACCGCTGAGTGTTTCCAGCAGGCTCTGCAGCCATTGGCTGGTTTTTAAGTGCAGGTCATTGAAATCGGCGTCGGAGCTTTTATAGAGCCAGTGCGAAGCTACGCCGTTTTCCGCGATCCGGTGCATTTCGGCGGTGCGGATCTGTATTTCGATCGGTATGCCGAACGGTCCTAGTAAAGTGCTATGTAATGATTGATAGCCATTGGCTTTGGGGATTGCAATGTAATCCTTGAATTTGCCGGGAATCGGCTTGTATAAGCTGTGCAGCATGCCTAATGCGACATAGCAGGAAGGAATGTCTTTAACAATTACCCGGAAACCATAAATATCAAGTACCTCGGAGAATGATAGATGCTTCTCCACCATTTTCATGTAAATACTATAAAGATGTTTCTCGCGCCCGGTTACTTCCGCGTTCAATCCCGCTTCTTTTAACTTGAGAGTGATGGCTTCAAGGATTTTGCCAACGACTTCGCGGCGATTACCACGCGCTGCTTTGGTTGCCTTGACCAATACTTTGTAACGCAAAGGATAGGAATAGCGGAAGCCCAGTTCCTGTAATTCCTGGTAGATATTATTGAGTCCCAGGCGATGTGCAATGGGTGCATAAATTTCCAGAGTTTCCCGGGCAATGCTGCGCTGTTTTTCGGGAAGCATGGCTTCAAGCGTGCGCATATTATGCAACCGGTCTGCCAGTTTGATGAGAATGACACGCACATCACGCGCCATTGCCAGCAACATCTTGCAGAAATTCTCGGCTTGCGCTTCTTCCTGTGTTTGAAATTCAATTTTTGCCAGCTTGGAGACACCATCGACCAACTCTGCCACGGGTTCACCAAACCGTTCGCTGATTTCGGCTTTGGAAATATCGGTATCTTCCACAACATCATGCAATAAAGCGGCAGTCAGCGTAGGCGCATCCAGATGCAGCGTGCCAAGAATTCTTGCCACCGCAACGGGATGAGAGATATAGGGCTCGCCTGATTTGCGGAATTGTCCGGAGTGAGCGCCTTGACCAAATGAATACGCGTTTTTAAGCTGGGCAATATCTTCCGGTTTAAGATACTGGGAAGTTTCGGAAAATAGAAATTCTACTTCGGGCATGGAATTGGGTTTGTTGGGCGGGCATCAGGCAGATTGTTTTGATTCCATCACTTTAGCGTGAACTGGCTGGCTTTTGCAAGTCAAGCCACGCCACGCTATGAAGATATGGCCGGTGCCTGACAGATAATATCTTCATAGCGCTGAATCAGTGCTACATGTTTTTAGGATCAAGAATATCCATTCCTATTTTTCCTTGAGACAGTTCGCGCAATGCGATGACAGTGGGTTTGTCGCGTGCCGGTTCGACCATAGGCGCGGAGCCTATCGCCAATTGTCTGGCGCGTGTTGTGGCGACTAGGGTCATATCAAACCTGTTAGGAATTCTCTTTAAACAATCATCAACGGTAATTCGTGCCATAGTATTTGTCCTGGTTATTTTTTTCTAAAACTGTTCTGGATTTTACAGTAAAAAGGCAAGATGCCATGCCTTTAATAATAGAAACAGGTTACGTCAGTTGTGTGATTAATGCAGAATATTTTACCAATTGCCGGGTTCTTTTTAAGCGCTCGGCCTTGACAACGGAAATCAGATCATTGAGCGCTTCATCCAGCTTGTCATTGATAATAGCATAATCAAATTCGATAATATGACTGACTTCTTCCCGCGCTGCGGCAAGTCTCTTCTGAATGATGTCCGGATCGTCTTGCGCTCTCGTTTTTAAGCGCGCTGCCAGTGTGTCAACCGATGGCGGAAGGATGAAGATGCTAATCGATTCAGGGAATATCTGCCGTATCTGCATTGCTCCCTGGCAATCGATCTCAAGCAGGATATCCTGTCCGGATGCGATAGCGCTGTTGATCCATTTTTGTGAGGTACCATAAAGATTGCCGTACACTTCCGCGCTTTCCACGAATTCTCCGTTGAGAAGCATCTGCCGGAAGGTTTCCAGGCTGACAAAGTGATAGTCACGGCCGTTGATTTCTCCGGAACGCGGTGCACGGGTGGTATGCGAAATAGATAAGCTTAAATTCTGATTGGATTGGAGCAATGCTTTGACCAGACTGGTTTTTCCGGCACCGGAGGGTGCACTGATAATAAATAAGCAACCTGTCGTTTTAGTCATTTAGCACCTGCTGTTTTTATAGGGGTAACCGGTATTTTACCTTGAGTTGAAAGCTGTCAGTACTTGACCTTTTAATGTCTTGATCAGTCTTGTTTCCTCCGCGGTGATTCCTTCGGGTGCATCCAGCTCGCGGTCTGCATAGAATAAGCCGATGGGTTTCTGGTTTGCTACCAGAGGAAGTACCATAAAACTACGCGTGCCGGGTAGCAGATCCTTGTGCCATTGCGGTATCAGTTTGCGAATTTTGAGCGTAAAAGCATCCGAAATCAATAAATCGGCATTTTTCTCCAATGCGCGGTGAAACAAATCACTGGATGGTACAGCAGGGAAGCTAAAAGCCCGCTGATATACCTGACTGTTTTTTCCCAGAGAGCTGCGGGCACGAAACTGATTTATTTTCGGATCCCTAAGACAAAGCGTGATGAAACGGAAACCCAGGCTATTATAATAAGTTTCCAGAACCAGCATGATTAAATCGTCGAGTTTATACTTGCCGGATGCCATAATTTCGGTGGTATCTTGAATGCCGCTCAATAATATTGTGGATGCATTATGAGGCTTGCCGCTGGGATAGCGCTGAGTAATTTGCGGACTATCGTTTTCATCGTTATCAAAAATCAGTTCGCTGAGAGAATCGTCTTCCACAGAATTATCGAATTCTGTGTATGTTGTGCGGCTACTGATTGTTCTGTTGTTATCCGCAGAAATCAGATCAGTATTCATCAGAAGCGCATGTGTTTCTTCATTGGCATTCGCTATCAACTGATTCAGTTTCAATGTGTCGAGGTTGAGCGCTTTGCCGAAACGCTTGAGCAATTGATCTTTAAGCCCGGAGTCTTCCAGCCCGGTGGCAGCTAAAATGAGGGGTGTGGCTTTTTCACTGAATTCCGCTGTTTGCTGCATCCACTCCTGTTTGTTTTTTGCGGCGCTCAAGGCGCCTGCCGGCCTGTTTTTAAGTGCCTGAATGATGCTGGCGGGAATATTCCATTCTTCCAGAATGGTCTCGGTCAAGGTGTCAAGATTGCAACCCAATACCTGCATGGATGCTTGCCAAGGCGTATGCGTGCCTTGCTGGATGGGAGCCATCAGTCTTTGGTAAAGCGTATGGTCGTAAGCGGCAAGCAACAAGCGGCCTATATTTTTGAACAAAGCAACAACGACAATTTCTTCAGCATCGCTGAAATAGCTTTGCTTGGCCAGTTCACGGCTGATCATGCTGGCTGCCAGAGTTTGAACCAATTCTGCGCGAACGTGCTCGGCATGCTTGCCGGATAGACCATCAACCAACAGCATGGTTAAAGCGCAAGTTTTGACCGAATTAAATCCAAGCAGGAATATGGCCTTGGTAATACTGGTAATGATTCCGTTGGAAACGGATCTGAACGCGACGGAGTTTGATAAGCGTAAAATTTTTTGTGTTAAGGAAACATCGGACAAAACAAAGTAGGATAATTGGCGGATAGACTCATCATCCGATGATGAGAGCTGTACGATCCGTGATATCGAACTACCCAAAGTCGGAAGTTCCGGATCATGAATGACCGCTTCGATTAAGCTGTCTTTTATCGTTTTTGTGCCCTCTTTTTTTGCCGCAGCAAGATCAGATAAATTGGATGTGTTTTGAGGGATATAAGGTGACTGGCTAGAGCCCATCGTAATATTTTTTCTGAAAGATGCTGATATATTGGAACAAAAGATTTTATCGCCTGTGCCGGATTCATTCTTCTTGAGTGTTATAAGAATCCAATGTGTTTGCGTTTTTGGTTATCGGCACAATCTAATGTTAATTGAAGGGTTATGAATGGATGCCGTGTTTCTTGAAGTAGTTCTGATGATATTCTTCCGCTATGTAAAATTGACCGGCGGGTAGAATGTTTGTGACGACAGGATCCCGCCAGCGTCCGCTATTTTGCAGTTTGTTCCTGGATTCTATCGCAGCGGCTTCTTGTTCCGGTGTGAAATAAAAGATGACCGAGCGGTATTGTGTTCCGGTATCAGGGCCTTGGCGATCCCGGGTGGTAGGATTATGGCTGTTCCAGAAATTGTCCAGCAGTATCTCAAGCGCGACTTCCGCCGGATCATATTCCACCAGCACCACTTCAATGTGTCCGGTGGCGCTGGTGCAAACATCCTCGTAAGTTGGATTGACGGTATGTCCGCCGGAATAACCGCAGGTGACGTTCGTGACGCCTTTGATGCGGCGAAAGGCTGCTTCAACTCCCCAGAAACAGCCTGCGCCAAAAATGATGTTGTTTGTTGTCATTTCCGCATTCGCTAAGGTAGTCAAAAGTTTTTTATCTTTCCTTGCGCGCTTTTTCGATCAGCGCTTCCAGGGTTTTGATCGTATCTTGCGGCGTACCGCCCATTCTCCCGCTGGTGAGGTACTTTCCATTGATGACCAGGGCGGGGACGCCATTGAGCTGATACTGCCGCACCATCTGTGTTGACCTGGCCACATGATTTTGTACTGCAAAGGAACGATAGGTGCTTTCAAATTTTTTTCTGTCAATTCCTTGTTTTTCAACCCAATCCAATAGAACAGGTTCGTTATTCAGATCCACTTTGTCACGATGGACGGCATCATACACTTTGTCGTGCAACGTATCGGTTAGTCCAAGAGCCTCGATCGCATAGTATATTTTCGCGGCGGGTACCCAATTGGCGCGAAGGATTCCGGGCACGTAGTGGAAACTGACATCGACCGGCATGTTCATCAACCAGGTCTTAAGATGCGGATGCAGGCTATAGCAGTGCGGGCAGCCGTACCAGAAAAATTCCAGAACCTCGATCTTGTTACTGTCCTGAGTGGGTTGCGGATTAGTCAGAACTGAATAATCTTTGCCCTCGACGATCTCAGCCTGTGCACGGGTTATACTGATTAAACTGAAACTCAATACTAAGAAAAAAACGGCAAGAAACTGATGTCGGCTCATTTTAACTCCTTGAATAAAGTACTTAACGGGTTGCTGGTTTTTTGTATAAAAATACTGCGAGAATGGAATGGCGGAGTCGGTCAGGAAATGTTTTATTGCGTTTTAATAAATTGAGCATCCATGCCATTTTCCTTTAAAGAAGCACTGATTCGATCGGTTTCCGTTTTGCTGGCGAATGGACCGATACGTACGCGATACCAGGTGCCTTTCTCCGCCAGATCAATCGGCTGTATCGAAGCAAACACGCCGATTAATGCCAGCCTGGCCTTCAGGTTCTCGGCTTCATCATTCTTTCTGAACGATCCGGCTTGAAGAAAGAATTTTTCTTGCACTGGCGGCGGACTTTTGATCTGAGGTACTTGTGGTGTTACCGGCTGCTGTACCGGTTCCGCTGGAATAATGCGTGGCTGCATGGCGGCGATTTGCTGAGGAGGCTCAACAGCAGTCATGCTGGGGCGGGATGGAGCGGGCTGCGGCGCCATTTCAGCGGGCTTGCTGTTGATTTCCGGCGGCTTGGCGGCTATCTGCGGTTGTGCGGATTGTTCAGCAGCCTGCTTGAATTCATGATCAAACTCGGGTTCATCAATACCGGGCAATATCTTATAAAAATCAAAACGGGGTTTTTCTTCAACCGTAATCACGGACTCTTCCTGCACCGGTTTTGCGGGAGCTTTGGGCTCTTCCTGTGCCGCCGGTGTGTTATTTTTTTCGGCTGAGCTGGCTACTTTTTCATTCGGTAAAAACGGACTAGGCGCATAGTTAAGATACAGCCAGATGGCGATCGCGCTCGCAAGACCCAATGCGTAACCGACGAATCCGCCCAGGAATGCTGAGCCGCCTTTTTCAGTCGTGGATTTTGAAGGCTTGCGGGACTTATAATCTCGACTCATGAATATCCTTATGTGTTAATTCGATTACATTTTATCAGGTGCGCCGACGCCGAGTAACTTCAGACCATTATTCAATACCTGACGGATCGAAGCAATCAATGCCAACCGTGCATGCTGCAAAGGGAGCTCAGGTACCAGGAAACGCGTTGAATTATAGTAACTATGAAATTCGCTGGCCAGTTCCCTGAGATAGAAGGCAATCAGGTGCGGTGAAAATTCCTTGGCGGCCATCTCAACGGTATCGGGAAAATCAATCAATTTTTGCAGCAGAGCCAGTTCAGCAGGGCTGGTGAGCGCATCCGTGCCGGCCTCAAGCAGATCACCGGTATCGCCATCCCATTGCGCCAATACACTGCACACCCGGGCATGCGCATACTGGACGTAGTAAACCGGGTTGTCGTTACTTTGCGATTTGGCCAGATCCAAATCAAAATCCAGATGCTGGTCGCTTTTACGCATCACATAAAAAAACCGCGCGGCATCCTTGCCGACTTCCTCGCGCAATTCCCGCAGGGTGACAAACTCGCCGGAACGGGTGGACATGGGCGCTTTTTTGCCGTCACGGTAGAGCACGGCAAATTGCACCAGGGCAATTTCCAGTTTTGCCGGATCCAATCCCAATGCCTGCAAGGCGCCTTTCACGCGTGGAATATAACCATGATGATCCGCGCCCCAGATATTGATGACCTGATCAAATCCGCGTTCAAATTTATTCAGATGGTAAGCAATATCCGATGCGAAATAGGTAAATTGACCGTTTTCCCGTTGCACAACCCGGTCTTTTTCGTCGCCAAAATCCGTTGAGCGAAACCAGGTGGCGCCGTCCTGCCGGTATAAATGATTTTCCTGCTCCAGCAATTGCAGGGTATGAGCCACGAGACCATTGTCAAACAACGATTGTTCCGAGAACCAGGTATCGAATTCAACGCCGAATTCCATCAAATCATGACGGCAATCACCCAATTGTTCTGTCAGTACAAAATTATGAATATAGGCATAATCCTGTCCAAGGATTTTTTTCGCATTGGCAATCAATTTGTCCAGCAATTCGTCGGTGTCAATCGCTGTCTCATGAGCGGATGGCGGCAGACCGTCCAGCAATAAGCCGGGTTGATGCGCATACCGTTGCGCGTGTGCCTGATGAATCAACTGCGCCATGGATTTGACATATTCGCCCTGATACGCGTTTTGCGGGAAAGGAATGTGGATATCGTTCAGCTCCAGATAGCGCAGCCAGGTAGAGAGCGCCAGAATATCCATCTGGCGTCCCGCATCATTGACATAGAATTCACGGGATACGTTAAAACCGGCCGCGGCCAGAATGCTGGAAAGACTGGCGCCGATCGCGGCGCCACGCCCATGACCGACATGCAAGGGGCCGGTCGGGTTGGCCGAGACAAATTCCACCTGGATCTTTTTCCCCTGGCCAAGATCACTGTTGCCGAATGCATCCCTGCTTTGCAAGACCTGATGCAGGTATTGCTGCTTGGCGGAATTTTTCAGGAACAGATTGATAAACCCCGCGCCAGCCACTTCAACTTTATCCAAATAAGGTGACGCTGGCAGGGCGTCAATCAATAAACCGGCGACTTCGCGTGGATTCTTATGCAGCGGTTTGGCTAACTGCATGGCAAGATTGCATGAATAATCGCCATGACTGGCTTGTTTGGTGCGCGCCAGTTCAATGCGGACGGATGCATCCGGTGCAGCGATGGTGTTGGCTGCCTGGCGGAAAAGTTCAACGAAATGGGTTTTAAAGTTTGGATGAACGGATGAGGTCATAGTCGGCAATGAGCGGATATCAATAGTTTTGTCGGACTGCGTTGCAGCGCAGCGCATTACATGTCGGATTGGGGTTGGTAAAATGAGCGGTATTTTATCAGGTGCGCAGTTCAGACCAAAGATTGCTGGCGATGTGTTTCAAAAAGGCAGATTCCCGCGCTCACGGCGACGTTTAAACTCTCAATACTGCCCAGCATCGGGATACGCACGAGCTGATCGCAGGATTCGCGTGTCAATCGCCGCAGCCCTTTTTCTTCGGAACCGAATACCCAGGCAACGGCGCCTTTGATCTGGAAATCGGTCAAGTCATGTCCGGCATCCTCTGCGGTGCCAAAAATCCAGATACCCTGTTCTTTTAATTGTCTTAACGTGCGCGCCAGGTTGGTGACGGCGATATACGGCACGGTATCCGCCGCCCCGCTGGAAACCTTGTAAACGGTTGAGGTCAGGCCGACTGCCCGGTCTTTCGGTGCAATCACCGCATGTACGCCAAATGCATCGGCGACGCGTAAACACGCACCCAGATTGTGCGGATCCTGAATGCCGTCCAGCACCAGCAGCCGGGCGGGTTCGGTCAGCGTATCCAGAACATCGTCAAGGTTGATGTAGCTGCGCGTAACGTCGATATTGGCCACCACACCTTGATGCCGATTGCTGCCGGTCATGCCGGTGAGCTTGGTGCCTTCGCAAGGGAGTAAACGGATTTTCCGGCTTTCGGCCAGTTGAATGAGGCCGCGTGTGCGCTGATCGTCGCGCACGGCATCGATTAATATTTCTTTGATGCTCTCCGGATTCTGCCGCAAACGGCTGGTAATGGCATGGAAACCAAAGATAAAGCGAGTGCTGGACACGTTTTAGGCAAGCCTGGTAAATTGATTAAGCATCGCTTGATGTGAGCGGTGTCAAAAAAGAAAAAATGATGTTGCCGGATTATTGAATTTTGCGCGTATTGTAAAACAATTTCAGCGGTTAAAGCGATTTCTTGCTTTTGGATGAAGCCTTTGCTTTGATGCGACCGGGTTTTTTATCCGGTTCGGCCAGGACAAAATCGATTTTGCTGGTTTCCAGATCAACGCGCACCAGTTTGACGCGCAACCGGTCGCCGAGGCGGTATTGCTTGCCGCTGCGTTCGCCCAGCAAGATATGCTTGGCGGCATCAAAATGGAAATAATCGCTGGGCAGCTCTGAAATATGCACCAATCCTTCCACGTACACATTATCCAATGCGACGAACAAACCAAAGCCGGTCACGCTGCTGATCACGCCATCGAAATACTCGCCGATCCTGTCCTGCATATAAAAACACTTAAGCCAGGATTCAACATCACGCGTTGCTTCATCGGCGCGCCGCTCGGTCATTGAACAATGTTTGCCGAATTCCTGCCAATCTCCGGGTTGATAGGTTTCGCCAGCGAGTACCGCCTTAATGGCACGATGAACCAGCAGATCCGGGTAGCGGCGGATCGGGGACGTGAAATGCGTGTAGGAATCATACGCAAGCCCGAAATGCCCGGTGACATCCGGGCTGTAAATAGCCTGCTGCAAGGATCTGAGCATCACGGTTTGCAGCAATTGCGCATCCGGCCGGTCTTGTATTTTAAGTAATGTCTGCGCGTAATCCTTGGCGCCGGGTTTGTTTTTGCCGCCCAATTGAATGCCGAATTCCTTCAGAAAATTGCGCAATGCTTCAATTTTCTCCGGAGACGGGCTTTCGTGGATGCGATAAAGCGTGGTCTGTCCGTGTTTCTGCAGAAAATCCGCCGCACAGACATTCGCAGCCAGCATGCATTCCTCAATCAAGCGATGCGCTTCCGTGCGTTGCACTGGCGCAATCTTTTCAATTTTTCCCTGATCATTGAAGAACATCTGTGTTTCTGTGGTCTCAAAATCGATCGCGCCGCGTTTCTTGCGGGCTTTCAATAATGCCTTGAACAATTTGTAGGTAAGCTGCAAATGCGGCAGCAGTTCCGCATATTCCCTGGCTTCGGCGCTTTTTGCATCGGCCAGCATTGCCGACACTTTGGTGTAGGTCAGGCGGGCGTGAGAAAGCATCACGGCGGGATAAAACGAATAATCGACGATGTCTCCGCCGGCCTGAAATTGAATTTCGCACACCATGCAGAGCCGTTTCTTGTCCGGGTTGAGAGAACACAAGCCATTCGACAAAACCTCGGGCAGCATCGGAATAACGCGCCGCGGAAAATAGACGGAATTGCCGCGATTAAATGCTTCCCGGTCAATGATGTCCTGCGGTTTGACATAGTGGCTGACATCCGCGATAGCCACATACAGCCGGTATCCTTTGCCGTCTTTTTCACAGAAAACGGCATCGTCAAAATCACGCGCGGTTTCACTGTCAATGGTCACCAGCGGCAAGTGACAAATGTCTTTGCGTCCCGCCGTTTCCTTTTTTAAAATATTTTTGGAAAACTTGGCCGAGAGTTTCTCGATATCGGGAGAAAATACATGGGGAAGATCATGCTTGCGCAAAGCGATTTCGATTTCCATTCCGGGTGCGGTGTAATTCCCCAGAATTTCAATAATCTTGCCAATGGGTTGTGCGTGTTTGCTTGGCTGCTGGATGATCTCCACCATCACGACCTGGCCTGCCTTGGCTTTGAGCGAATGTTCCTGGGCAATCAGAATATCCTGGCTGATGCGTTTGTTTTCCGCCACGACGTACAGAATACCGTGATCGATATGCAACCGGCCTACCAATCGGGTATTGGTCGACTCCAGCACTTCTACGATAGCAGCTTCCCGGCGGCCGCGCCGGTCCAGTCCGGTTTCACGCACCAGAA
>CAZDYN010000014.1:0-16130 GCA_964509635.1 uncultured Nitrosomonas sp.
ATCTCAATGTTAGGTTTCTCATTCCAACCGCCAATATTATAAGTTTCTCCCGGAGTGCCTGCCTCTAGAATACGGCGAATTGCACTACAGTGATCAGTAACATATAGCCAGTCGCGAATTTGCTGCCCATCTCCATAGACCGGCAGCGGCTTGCCTGCAAGTGCATTAACAATCATTAAAGGAATGAGTTTTTCCGGGAATTGAAACTGGCCATCATTATTGGAGCAATTTGTGGTTAGTACGGGGAGACCGTAAGTGTGATGATAGGCGCGCACTAGATGATCGCTGGAAGCTTTACTGGCTGAATAGGGACTATTGGGTTCATATCGATGTTCTTCAGTAAATGCAGCTTCATTGAGTTCCAGAGAGCCATAAACTTCATCTGTTGAAACATGCAGAAAGCGAAAATTCTGCTTTGTGGCGGACTCAAGTTCACTCCAATAGGCGCGCACCGTTTCTAATAAGCGAAATGTACTCAGGATATTGGTCTGAATAAAATCTTCCGGTCCAAAGATCGAGCGATCGACATGACTTTCCGCTGCCAGATTAATAACTGCACGGGGCTGATACTGTGTTAATAATTGTGAAACCAGCCGGTTATCTCCAATGTCACCTTGAGCAAAGATATGACGCGTATCTTCCGATAATGAGGAAAGATTTTGTAAATTACCGGCGTAAGTCAATTTATCAAGATTGATGATTTTTTCGTCGGATTGTGCAAACCAATCCAAAATAAAATTACTGCCAATAAAACCTGCGCCTCCGGTGACTAGAATCATTCGGTTTTCCTAAAAAGTTAATAGCGGGTAGTGATTATCATCTAAAATGACAGGCTTGTTGCGAGCAGTTTTTTTATTCGGAATTCCAGACAGGCGAAATACCAAGTTCATTGGATTTTACTTGAAATTCACAGTCAATACCGATTCCCGGTACCCATACCAGTTGTTGACCGCAAAACAGCAGTGGCAACATGTTACGTTCCCAAGGCGGAATTGATGCTTCCTGAAATAAGTTTTTTAAACTTCGTGTTGGACGGTTGCAGGCTGGTTTGAAATGTTCGCCGCCAATACGGGTACGTATAGTGACAGACTCATTCAGTAGTTTTTTCTGGCTGATGCCGTGATTCTTTACCAGATTAAAATGGATGGCGCCATTGAGATGCCGAAGTACCAGATCGGCTTCGCCGCGCCATACGTACGTTTTAAGCTCTTGAGTGTGCGGTTTTCTGGGTAAAATATGAACATTGTCTTTATAGCAGCGAATTTCAATATCGCCAAAATGAATATGCACTTGACTCTCCGGGCCTGCCGACAAAAGCTGGTTCAAAATTTCTTCTAATTTTACCGTACTGGGTAGAGTGATCTGTTGTTGTAACAAGGTATGGCGTAGAAGGTTCTTGGCACGGGGAAAGCTTAATTTGCGCAGGTAATCAATCTGAAGTTTGCCGGAAATGAGGCCGTGCGCACTATCTATAATAGCTAATTCATTTAAGAGCGATGATGCCTCGGACAAGTGACGGCTGGTACGTAACAATGTTCTGGAATAGCTAGGATATCGCTTTTTTAATACAGGTAAGACTTCATGACGCAGAAAATTTCTGTTGAAAGTCGTACTGTCATTGCTTTCATCGTTAATCCAGTTTAATTGATTTTGTTGCGCGTAAAGTTCTATTCTGTTGCGAGAAATTTCTAACAGCGGTCGAAGTATTTGCGGTGCGCTATCAGAAAATTGTTTTCTGACGAAAGGCATGGCGCTTAATCCCTTAATTCCTGCGCCACGGAATAATTGCAGTAATAATGTTTCCGCCTGATCATCCAGGTGCTGTGCTAGAACCATATAATCAGCTTGTATCTGACTGAATATGCGGTAGCGTTCTTCCCTGGCGATAGCCTCGAGGCTTCCACCGGATTGTTTTTTTACCTTTAGGTAGGCGATGTAAATGGGAATGCCGTAAGCTCGGCAGAGGTTGCAGCAAAATTTGCTCCAAAGCATCGCATTGTTACTAATACCATGATTGACATGCACCGCAGAAAGCGTAAACGGCAATTGCCCGGATAGCTCAGCAAGGATATGCAGTAATACAACAGAGTCGATACCGCCGCTTAACGCAATTGCGAGGTGATCTCCTTGTTTGATATGCGCAAGTAATACTTTTTTAGTATCACATAGAAGGCTATTCGACTTTGACTTCCTTATATGAACCATATGCCATAAGCCGATCCAGGCGTTTTTCCAGGAGTGTTTCGATTGAATGATCTTGAAGTTTGCGTAGCGATTCCTGCAAAACATTTTTTACTGACTGCATGATTGCCGGATAATCGCGGTGAGCACCGCCAATGGGTTCTGTAATAATACTGTCAATTAAATTTACTGTTTTTAGCCGGTCAGCGGTAATACCCATAATTTCCGCCGCTTCGGGCGCTTTGTCAGCACTCTTCCACAGGATGGAGGCGCAGCCTTCCGGTGATATGACGGAGTAAGTGGCATACTGCAGCATGTGAATCACATCACCCACGGCAACAGCCAGGGCACCGCCGGAACCGCCTTCTCCAATGATCACGCAGATAATGGGAACCCTTAGTTCCGCTAAAACATAGAGATTTTTGCCAATAGCCTCTGATTGTCCGCGCTCTTCTGCATCAATACCTGGGTATGCACCGGGTGTATCAATAAAAGTAATCAAAGGAATGGAAAATTTCTCGGCCAAGCGCATCAAGCGCAATGCTTTGCGATAGCCTTCAGGCTTTGGCATACCGAAGTTGCGGTAAATCTTTTCCCGGGTATCGCGCCCTTTCTGATGACCAATTACTATTACGGTTTGACCGTTAAATCGGGCAAGACCGCCAACAATGGCGTGATCATCAGCAAAATTCCGGTCACCATGTAATTCTTCGAAATCTGTAAACAAATGCTCGATATAGTCCAGTGTATACGGACGTTGCGGGTGCCGGGCCACTTGCGAGATTTGCCATGGTGTCAGTTTGGCATAAACATTCTTTGTAAGCGCCTGGCTTTTTGCCTGTAAACGTGTAATCTCAGCCGAAATATCCAATGCGGAATCATCCTGCGCAAAGCGTAGTTCTTCTATTTTTGATTCAAATTCTGCAATACTTTGCTCAAATTCCAGAAAAGTAATTTTCATGTGGGCTAAGATATAATCACTAAAAACGTGATGATACAGGATTTGTAGACGAATCTGCATGACTCAATGAATCAAAATAGTGTCAATTCCGTGCATCCATCTTAGGTTTAAGTTAAAACCTATTTAATCCATCGGCATTTATTTTTTTGTGCAATGAAGCAAATGTACTGCATAAATTATCGGAGGCATTTTTAATGAAACGGCGTGTTTTTCTCCAGGGAATAAGTGTAGTTGCTGTATGGTCTGCCGTCCCGCTTTTGCTGCCTGTGCCAGTGGTTGCAAGTAGCGGTGCGATCGAGCCACTTAACAAGCCGCGTAAAACATGGCGTGGATTGGTATCGCCCGAAGCCTACCGGGTCTTATTTGAAGAGCATACCGAGGAACCCGGCAGTAGTGAATTGAACGATGAGCACCGGGAAGGAACATTTATCTGCGCTGCTTGTTACTTGCCATTGTTTGAGAGTAAACATAAATATGAGAGTGGAAGCGGATGGCCGAGCTTTACACAACCAATTTCCGGGCATATTGGCACCAAGCGGGACTATAAACTGCTTATCCTGCGAACTGAATATCATTGCATGCGATGTGGAGGACACCAGGGGCATGTCTTCAAGGATGGCCCGTTGCCCCGGGGCGAACGCTGGTGTAATAATGGACTGGCGCTGAAATTTGTACATCAAACTGACGTACTGCCGGCACTCAGAGGATAAGCCATGAAAATGCGTATTCATCGGCAGTACTTTATGATTTTATTGCTATCGCTAGTGATATTGAGCGCTTGCCGGCAGATTGATACACTGGTTGCCGAGTCGGAGTCAATTCATATAACCAATGAAGATTTAGATACTGCGATCTTTGCCGGCGGTTGTTTCTGGTGTACCGAATCTGATTTTGACAAATTACCGGGCGTAGTTTCGACTCTATCGGGTTATATCGGCGGTACAGTCGTTAACCCAACTTATGAGCAAGTGGTTGCCGGAAAAACGGGGCATGTTGAAGCTGTGAAAATTCACTTTGATAAAACAAAAACCAGTTTTTCCAAATTATTGGAGGCTTATTGGTTAACCATTGATCCGTTAACGGCTACAGGGCAGTTTTGCGATATAGGCCCGCAGTATCGTAGCGTGATTTTTTACCGCGATGCTGAACAAAAAGAATTGGCGGAGCATTCAAAAAAAATGCTGGAAGCTTCCGGCCGGTTTACTCAATCCATCGTTACGGAAATTCTTCCAGCGACGGAGTTTTACCGCGCAGAAGAATATCATCAGGATTATTACATTAAAAATCCATTACGCTATGCCTATTACCGCAAAAATTGCGGGCGCGACAGACGCTTGGAAGAATTGTGGGGAATAGAACATTAATAAAATAAAAACTATTTCGTTGGGAGAAATAACGCCCGAAGATTTTTTACGCAATTACTGGCAAAAGAGACCTCTGCTGGTAAGAAATGCATTACCCGGTTTCAATGGTTTGCTAACACAAGAAGAGTTGATGAAGTTGGCCTGCAATGAGGATGCACAGTCTCGCCTTGTTATCCAAAGAAATGGAAAGTGGCATCTTAAGCATGGTCCGCTCAGTGATCGGGATTTGGCCAAGCTGCCTAAAAAGCAATGGACCCTGCTGGTGCAGGATGTGAATCATTTTCTTCCATCCGCGCGTGATCTGTTAAAAAGATTCGGCTTTGTAGCACATGCCCGGTTAGATGATTTGATGGTGAGTTATGCACCTAAGGGGGGCGGAATCGGACCGCATTTTGATTCCTATGATGTATTTTTATTACAGGGCATGGGATCCAGGCGCTGGCAGATATCCGCACAGCAAGATGATCAATTTATAGCCGATGCTCCGCTGAGGATTTTGGAAAATTTTCAACCGGAGCAGGAGTGGGTGCTAGAAGCTGGTGATATGCTTTACCTGCCGCCTAAATATGCGCATAACGGTATTGCCGAAGATGATTGTATGACGTATTCCATTGGCTTCCGTGCGCCTAGCCATCATGAACTGATAACACAATTTCTCGTTTATCTGCAAGATCATATTGAGATAGAAGGCCGGTACACCGACCCTGATTTACAGCTGCAATTAAATCCGTCAATAATCAGTGTGGCTATGCGATCACAGGTGAATTCAATATTGAAGAAAATCAAATGGAACAGCAGTGATATTGAGGATTTTCTGGGTATTTATCTTTCCGAGCCTAAATCGCATATTTTCTTTGATCGGCCTGTACAACCGTTGGCACCGCATTTATTTTTACAATCGATCAAAAAAAACGGTGTGCAACTCGACTTGAAAAGTAGAATGTTGAGTGGAAGTAATAAATTTTTTATTAATGGTGAAATTTTTGAAGTTGGTGTAGATGCTTACAAAACGTTAATTAAGCTTGCCGATAATCAGGAATTATTGCCAGCTTCTGAGATGGATAAAGAGACTGGGATAATTCTATATCAGTGGTATATAAGTGGTTATATTATAAATAAAGATGAGCCAGTATAAGGTTTCTGCCCGCATGGCGCGCTATAAATTTTATCTGGTTTCTCTGGACAGAGTTATTGGATTCTGGTATTAAGGTTGTGGTCTTTCTTATTTCTTGAATGGCCGAAGAGCTGTTTTACATGATTTATTTTTTCGTCAAAATTTTTTGGATATAGGAGATAAAGAACATGAAATACTCTCTATTGATTGCTGCTCTTTTAGCATCATTTCTAGTCGGATGTGGTGAACCAAAACCAGGTCAATATCCTCCAAGCTTTATGGATGAGCGTGAAAGCGCACCTAATAAGGAGTGAGGTATCGGTTTATTCTTAAATTTAAGAATTTAAGATGTAAACAAAAAGCCACCCTTATAGGGTGGCTTTTTGTTTACAGAACTATAGTCCAATCCGGTGTATGGAGAATCAAGCGGCATCCGGTTTTTGATTTCATGTTTGTTAATGCCATTAACGAATAATGCCATTAACGAATTTAACGTCACTGACCATTGGTGACGGATTATAGTATCTTAATCGAAACCATTCTTTCTGAGCTGTTTTCATGAGTTCAAAGGCCATCATCAGCGTTGTTAGTTGATCTGGGTAGATCTCTACCAACAGACTGCATCGCCCTCTTCTCGTGTTATATATGGAAATGAGCATAGCTCTTGTTTGCATGGAATAAGCGTAATTCTTCTGAGTGAGGATGGCTTAAATCGGATTCAGTGAACTTTAAAAACTGTTTGAGTGAAGTTCTGGATTATTAAATTGCTTGACTCAAATTTGTATGTAATAGCATAATCAAGTTACTTCTACTGTGCTATTACATACAAACCAAAACAGAAGGATATGGGAGATTAAATGTTTAGATTTTCGCTTTTAGCTGTTGCAGTGGCAGTATTAATTTTAACTGCGTGTGAAGGTAAGAAAAGTCTTGATGGCTATCCAATGGATAAACCACCTCCATCAGCTTATGCACCTAGGGATTCGGAACCTGTTTTTGGTGCGGAAAGTGCTGAAGGCACAGATGCCGGTAAAGAAGGTTCTGATAGTAAATGAAGAACCCCAGACTGTTACGTTGACAGTCAAGCACGGGGAGGTGTTGAAATAGCCTTTTACATTGAATCGCTGATATTTTGAGAAAAAATTAGTGATTTATCATTATCAGGCAATAAGCAATATAAGTAGGAAAATGATTTTGTAGACAATATGAAATCATACGGAATATGTGTTTTTTATTATTCCAAAAATGATTGATAATCCAAAAAGCAGATATGGATTTTGTCAAACCTCGAGTCAAAAACTTGCTTGAATGATTGACTTAATTCATTATATACTGCTGGTTTTATAACTTAGTTTAAGAACTTTTATAAGGAAAATTAGACAATGAAATATACTCTTCTGGTTGCATTATTACTGGCTTCAACTTTATCAGCATGTGGTGGAAAGCCTAGCCAAGCATTGCCTGAAACGGAAAAAGAAAACTACGAGAAAATCATGAGTGGTGGAGAAACAGAAAACAAGTAATATTTCTTCTGTTTGGGAAATTAAAAAGACCGTCCTAAGAGGCGGTTTTTTACTTTAAGACTCTAAAAAGAATTGGAATATTTTATTCCCGGTTTGAATTTTGAGGGACTTGGTTTGTTCAAGATTTGATTGGTCCGAGTCGAGAATCACTAAGCGCCAACATAAACTAACCTCGCAAGAATTTCAAATAGACTTACTTCCTCATGCTATTTAAGCTGCTCATGTAATAGCTTCAGAATACGGCTTGTAGTGGAAGAGTTTACGGCTTCTCCATCATCGTGCAACACAGTGACTTTGCTGGTATTGGTTCCTGTGTTATGCACTTGTATGCGGTATTTGGCCGCTTTTGCGTCATCCTTATCGCCGCTACGCCAAAACATAATGTTTGAAAGTATGCCTTCGTCATCTCCCTTTTTCTTGCTGTCTTTATCGAGATTAACGTAGCGTACAAAGTAAATACCTTCTTCGCGATTGCGATCTTCAACGGTAAAGCCGATACGATCAAGTGCCAGACCGACACGCCGCCATGATCTGTCGAATGTTTCATTAACGACGAGGGTGGTTTCTTCTGGATTGATAAACGCACGTTCATAGGCGGTGCTTCTGCCGGTGGTTAATTCCAGCTTAGCTTTTTGTTCCTCTACACCAAAACGCATCATTAAACGTGAGAGCATCTCCGCTTCCAGATCCGGATCGGCTGGACGCGGTTGCCAGATTGTGCGATTCAGGTTGCCGCCTTCCAGCACTTCACTCATACCGCGATGACTGATATATATTTCAGTAACTCCGACCTCGTTACGTTCGAGACGGGTGCGGAATTTGTCGCGTTCAGCCGTCGAGTAGATGCTGTCCAGGAAAGTGGAAAGAAAAGTGCGTACTAAATCCTGCGGAATCTTTGCCCGGTTTTCAGCCCAATCGGTTTCCATAATACCGGCTTCCGGAACTTCTATTTTGATCAGGAATCCGAGTTCTTGCCAGAATTCTTTTACAACCGGCCACACGACCTCGGGTGATTGAGGCACAACCAGCCAACGTTGTGTCCCTGCGCGTTCGATATGTACGTTCTGAATGGACGATGGTAGAAAAGAAGATGTGCTGGCGGTTTGTCCGCCGCGTTCGCTGCTGTAAGCAGAATAGGTTGTGCTGCCGGGTGAGTTGAGCTCAGGAATCGAATAACGCTCATCAATTGCAGGTTGAACCAGATCTGGAGGTATGTCCAGGGCAGGCAGTTTTCCTGCCGACTTGTAATCAATGCTTTTGGTTTCGGGAAACAGGTCAATCATTTTGCAACCTGTGCTTGTCAATGAAAGCATCATTACCAGCGACGGTATAGATACTTTCCGCCATTTCATTTTTGACATCTTACCCCTTCAAATCGTGAATATCGGCCGATTGCATTGCTGCGCGAATAAGTTCGTGGTACTGACTGGATAATGGGGTCAGCGGCAGGCGAATTCCGGAATTGATCAGGCCCATTTGTGCAACGGCCCATTTCACGGGAATTGGATTTGCTTCGACAAATAAATCAATGTGCAAACGCAGAAGCTTATTATTCAGTGCGCGCGCAGTATTGAGATCACCGGAGAATGCGGCGATGCATATTTCATGCATCATTTTCGGGGCTACATTGGCCGTGACTGAAATAACGCCATGTGCGCCAAGCAGCAACAGCGCTAATGCACTGACATCATCTCCGCTATAGATGGAAAACCCGGGCGGTGCGCGTAGTAACAAATCGGAGCCTCGCCCAATGTCACCTGTTGCATCTTTAATACCGGTAATATTGGGAATCTGTGCCAGGCGTAATGCCGTATTGTTGTGGATATCGGCGACTGTTCTACCCGGGACGTTATATAAGATATGCGGAATATCAACGGCTTCGGCAATCGCCTTAAAGTGTTGATACAACCCTTCCTGAGTAGGTTTATTGTAATAAGGCGCGACCGAGAGGCAGGCGTCTACCCCCGCATTTTTGGCATAAATCGATAAATCGATGGCTTCACGCGTTGAATTGGCGCCTGTACCCGCAATCACCGGTATACGTCCGGCAACATGATCAACTGCGGTGCGCATCAACAAATGGTGTTCATCAAAATCCACTGTCGGGGATTCACCCGTAGTTCCCACTACCACAATGCCATCGGTACCCTGGTCGATATGGAAGTCAAGAAGGGAACGGAAACGATCCAGATCCAATCCGCCCTCTTCGTCCATGGGCGTGACGATAGCAACCAAGCTACCTTTAAGCATGATGACCTATCCAGTAAAAAAAATACATTTTACCCGAATCTCATATTGTTTAAGCATATTCGCCATATATTCCGGTATATTTTATTCCTCTTCACTGAACATCGTTCATTCAAGTATTTTGTTCTAATTTATTGATAGCATAATACTATCCATTTTTCTTGGTGAAACTTACGATACCATCGCTGAGATCAACCTGAATCGTATCTTTTGCAACAAATTTGCCTTCCAGGATCTCTTTCGCCAGCGGATTCTCTATTTGTGACTGGATTGCCCGCTTTAACGGACGTGCACCGAACACGGGATCAAAACCGGCTTGCGAGAGCGCGGATAGCGCTGCTTCACTGACTTCAAGTTTCATTTCCAGTCTGGCCAGTCTTGCTTCAAGATAGTGCAGTTGTATCCTGGCGATCGATTTGATATGTTGCTCACCTAAAGCATGGAATACCACCACCTCATCAATGCGATTAATAAATTCGGGACGGAAATGTGTTTTAACCTCACCCATCACCGCTTGCTTGATGACCGGATATTCACTGCCCGACATTTCCTGAATTAACTGCGATCCCAGATTGGATGTCATGACGATCACCGTATTCTTAAAATCAACGGTGCGTCCCTGGCCATCGGTCATGCGCCCGTCATCCAGAACTTGCAGCAATACGTTGAATACATCCGGGTGCGCTTTTTCCACTTCGTCCAGCAGAATAACCGCATAAGGTTTTCTGCGCACGAGCTCGGTTAAGTAACCGCCTTCCTCGTAACCGACATAACCCGGTGGTGCGCCGATCAAACGCGCAACCGAATGCTTTTCCATAAACTCGGACATATCGACGCGGATTAAATGGTCTTCGGAGTCAAACAGGAAACCGGCCAAAGCCTTGCACAATTCTGTTTTGCCAACACCGGTCGGCCCCAGAAACAGGAAAGATCCGTAAGGACGGTTGGGATCGGCCAATCCGGCACGGGAACGCCGGATCGCATCCGCTACCAGCCGCACGGCTTCATCCTGGCCAACCACCCGGTCATGCAGCTTTTGTTCCATCAGCAGCAGTTTTTCGCGTTCACCCTGCATCATTTTGGAAACCGGAATGCCGGTTGCGCGCGATACCACTTCGGCGATTTCTTCTGCGCCAACTTGAGTGCGCAACATTTTGGGTGCGACCACAGCGCCTTGCTCATTATCCTCGCTGTATTTTTTTAGCTGCGCTTCCAATTGCGGAAGGCGGCCATATTGCAATTCCGAAGCTTTTTGTAAATCGCCTTTACGGGTAGCCGCTTCTATTTCCAGCTTGATTTTTTCCATTTCTTCTTTAATTTGCTTAAATCCTTCCACCTGGAATTTCTCGGTTTTCCAGATTTCATTCAGATCGGCGTATTCCCGCTCTTTTTGTTTAATCTCGTCCTCAAGTAACTGCAGGCGTTTTTGCGATGCTTCGTCTTTTTCCTTTTTAACCGCCTCACGCTCAATTTTGAGTTGTATCAGGCGCCGATCCAGTTTGTCCAATACTTCCGGTTTGGAGTCAATTTCCATACGGATACGTGCCGCGGCTTCATCAATCAGGTCGATGGCCTTATCCGGCAGGAAGCGATCGGTGATGTAGCGATGGGATAATTCCGCGGCAGCGACGATAGCGGGATCAGTAATATCAACACTGTGATGTAACTCATATTTCTCCTGTAGACCACGCAGTATCGCGATGGTGGCTTCCACAGTCGGTTCTTCCACCAGCACCTTCTGGAAACGCCGTTCCAGTGCCGCATCCTTCTCAATATACTTACGGTATTCATCCAGAGTCGTTGCGCCGACACAATGCAATTCTCCGCGCGCCAAAGCCGGTTTCAGCATGTTGCCGGCATCCATCGCACCTTCCGCCTTGCCCGCGCCCACCATGGTATGCAACTCGTCGATGAATACAATGGTTTTTCCTTCGTCTTGCGCGAGTTCTTTCAGTACCGACTTGAGGCGTTCTTCAAATTCACCGCGGTATTTCGCGCCTGCCAGCAGCGCGGCCATATCCAGAACCAGAACACGCTTGTCTTTCAGACTTTCCGGCACTTCCCCGTTGATGATGCGTTGCGCCAAGCCTTCCACGATGGCGGTTTTACCCACGCCCGGTTCACCGATCAGCACTGGATTATTCTTGGTGCGCCGCTGCAAAACCTGTATCGCACGGCGAATTTCATCGTCACGCCCGATGACCGGATCCAGTTTGCCCTGGCGCGCACGTTCGGTAAGATCCAGTGTGTATTTTTTCAGAGCTTCACGGCTGCCTTCGGCCTCCGCGCTGCTGACCTGCTCTCCGCCCCGTATTGCGTTGATGGCACGTTCCAGCGCTGCTGAATTGGCGCCGTGCTGCTTCAGTAATGCGCCAATCTCGCCTTTATCCTGCACGGCGGCCAATAAAAACATTTCCGAGGCGATGAACTGATCGTTGCGTTTTTGCGCTTCCTTGTCAGCCAGATTAAGCAGGTTATTCAGCGTACGGGAAAGAGTCACTTCCCCTCCCGCGTTATCCACTTTCGGCAAACGTTGAACGCTCTGCTTGATGCTTTCCAGCAATGGAGCGGTATTGACGCCGGAGCGTTGCAGCAAGGAGAGCGTGCTGCCATCTTCTTGTTGCAGTAATGCCAGCAGCAGATGTTGTGGCTCAATTGCTGGATTATCCTGGCCGACGGCAATACTTTGAGCATCCGCCAATGCTTGTTGGAATTTTGTAGTTAGTTTGTCAAAACGCATGAAGTTCTCCCTAGGTAGGTTATTGATGCCTACGTGGGGGAAAGCTGTGAAATTTCAAGAGCGGATTATTTGGCCGCGCGGATAGCTCGAATCTTGCCGGATTGTGTTACGGGTTTTTTCAGTATGTGCTCGATTTCGCTGGCGGCGACCGGTTTGCTGAAATAATAACCCTGATAGTGATTACAATTTTGCGCTAACAGAAGATTCAATTGCTCCTTGGTTTCTATGCCTTCGGCAATGACATCCATTCCCAGGCTGTGCGCCATCGCAATAATCGTTGCGACAATGGTATGGTCGTTTTTGTCGGTCGCGATATCGCGTACAAATGACCGGTCTATTTTGAGTGTATGAATCGGGAAGCGCTTCAGATAACTGAGACTGGAATAGCCGGTGCCGAAGTCATCAATGGAAATGTGTATACCCATTGCATTGAGATAATGAAGTGTCTCAACTACTTTCTCAATGTTATCGATCAGCATGCTTTCCGTAATTTCCAGGGAAATATGTTTTGCCTCTACTCCGGTTTCCTTGAGGATATGTGAAATATTCTTGATGAGCGCCTTGTCGCGGAATTGCCGGGCCGACAGATTGATCGCCACTTTCGGCACATTGCAGCCTTGCGCCTGCCAAGTTTTAATCTGTGCGCACACGGTTCTGAGCACCCATTCTCCGATGGGAATAATCAGGCCGGTCTCTTCCGCCAGGTTAATGAATTTATCCGGAGCAATCAGTTTGTGTTCCGGATGCCGCCAGCGCAGCAATGCTTCAACGCTATGCAACTGCTGGTCCGGCATATCCATGACCGGCTGGTAATATAGAATCAGTTCATTACGCTCGAGCGCATAGCGCAAATCAAGACTGAGAGTGTGTCTTTCATGGGCGGATTTATTGAGTTCGTCTGTGAAGAACTGGTAATTATTCCGCCCGTTTTCTTTGGCATGATACATCGCGACATCACTGTTCTTCAGTAATGTTTCCGCATTGGCGCCATCATCCGGAAACACGGCGATACCGATGCTGCCGCCGATATGCAATTCATTCTTATGGATATAATAGGGCTGCACCAGCGCATCCTGGATTTTCTGGGCAACCTTGGCGGCATCCAGTGACTCGGCAATGGAATTGAGCACGACGATAAATTCATCGCCTCCCTGGCGGGCAACCGTATCTTCGCTGCGCACACAAGCCAGCAGCCTTTCCGCGACAGCCTTTAACAACAGATCACCGATATCATGGCCGAGTGAATCGTTGATGGTTTTGAAATGATCCAGATCGATAAACAGCACCGCCATCTGTCTTTGGCTGCGGGTATCATGGACTAGAGCCTGTTCGATACGATCCTGGAGTAAGTGCCGGTTGGGCAAGCCTGTCAGCGCATCATGCGTTGCCATCTCGATGATACGTTTTTCCGCTTCCCTGCGCTCATACCACCGGCCAAGATCATGCGCAATGGCGCCGATAAGATTTTGCTCATAAGGCAGTACAAACGGGGAGTTCTGGAGATAGGATGCGTGCAGCTGTCCGCATATTTCTCCATTGGCGATGATTTTCGCGCTGATAGTGCTTGGCAGATTTTCTTTATATTCCGCCGTGCGGACCTGTTTATTTCCAAGTATCACCATGGCAACCGCCATTTCAGGAAATTGCAGCGCCTGCGTTAAGGATTTTAAGATGCCATGACATGTCTTCTCTATGCTGAGATTCTGTTCCAGGTAATTGCGCACCGTATGCAGGCAATTACTTTCTTTCAACCGTTCATTCAAATCGAAATCTTTTTGTTTGCGGGCGGTGATATCCACACGGACAGAAAGATAGCGATCAATTTTTCCATTCGCATCCATGAGCGGAACGATGGTCGAATCAACCCAGTAAAGTTCACCGGATTTATTGCGATTACAGATTCCTGATGCCAGGTCTGACCCTTGGCAATTGTGGCCCACATGTCGGCAAAAAAAGATTTCGGATGGGCATGCGAATTCAGGATGCAATGATCCTGCCCGATCAGCTCTTCCGGAGTGTAACCACTGATTTCACAGAATTTCTCATTGACCTGGGTGATCCGGCCTTTACGATTCGTGATCGAAATCAAAGCAAGCTTGCCAATGGCGTTAATATATGCGGTCAGCTCGGAAGAAATTTTCTCGGCGTTGTTTTTTGCCTGTATGAGATCCTTATGCACTTTAATGGACGTGTTTCTGGATTTAATGGTTTTCCGGATAAGCGGTATGGTCAGCCAATATAAGATTGACATTCCGGTTAATACGAGCAAACCCAGGTATAGCGTAATAGACTTGATTTGGTGCACGAAATGACTGTGCAATTCGCTTGCATCGATCTTCAATACCGCGCCCAGGCCATAGGCGACAGGCGAATGGGCCGCGACTACATCGACTTGCCGGTAATCCTTGATGAATTTAATATCGTTCTTACCTTCTAACGCAAAATGCACCGGTAAGGGTTTGTTGTTCACAATACGTTGCATGCGTTTAAATTGATTGCCGTCAAAACCGCGCAGAAAACAATCCATTTCAAGATGACTGTTTTGGGCAGCCGCGCACAACAGAAAGTCACCGGTTTTACCGATCAGAACCGCTTCTTTGAATATCCGCGTAAGATCGGGCGCGAGTTCTTCCGTGGTGATGCGGCCAATGGGTTCGTTTTTATCGTTCAGCAGTGGTATCGAGTTACGGATAATAAACTGGTTATCCCATAGCAAAGCTGTGCGGATATGCGGGTCTGTAACCAATTCAACCGCGATCTCCGGATGATCGGAATGAGCTCCTGAACTCACTAGCAGGTTATCTTCAGCATCATGGATCGTGATACCTGAAAAGTGAGTCGTCAGTATTTTTTCCGTGGACTTTATGAGCCCGGCAATACCTTCCTCCCTGGTTGCATCTAAAGAAGTTTTTTCCAGGCTTTGCACCAGAAAAATGCGTGCCGATAACGCCTTGGTATTCGAGATGGAATGTGTAATCTGATTTTCGATCAACTTGACCGTATTTTCCAAGGCAACTCTGAGACCTGAAGAGGCCATCTCTTCGGTCTGTGATTGCATGACATTGTAAACGGATAAGCCTGCTGAGAAGATCAGTGTGATCAGTGTCAAAGCAGTGATTATGCGAATTCTACGGTCATCCTGGTTGATAAAAAAACGAAACATTATCTTTGTAGTATGACGACTGATCGTGAAGTAGGCCTGGCAGGCACGAAGCAGGTATTATCGGTAATCAGACACGATACTTAAATTGCTATGTAGGGTAATTTCTCCCCCTTATTCTCAAAATATTCGGATTAAGAACAACGAAGACTTTCCGGATGATCGGAAGTGATCAGGAAACTGAAAGAGCGGTGCGGCGTTGAGAAAATAATTGCCGGATTATTTCTGGAGCGGCTCTGGATAAGGATACAGGATATTCAGTGCTACGCTTTTGCCGGCGGTTTCCACGATGCGTACATGTTCACGCTTGAATTGCCGCGCGTGGTGCAGGCCGCATGAATGAGCGATCATGTTGATTTCCTTGTTAACATTCCGAGCATAATTCGCGACCCGCAGATATTTTTCTTCCACCACCAGGCCATTCTGCAAACGCGCGTCATGTGTTGTGATGCCGGTGGGACAGGTGTTGAGATGACAGCGCATCGCCTGAATGCAGCCCAATGAAAACATAAAACCGCGTGCCGTGTTGACAAAATCGGCACCGGCGCAAAGTGCCCACGCGCCTTCTGCGGAAGTGACCAGTTTCCCGGCCGCCACGACATGGATACGGCTTTTCAAACCGGATTGCAGTAATGCATCCACCACACGCGGTAAAGCTTCGGCGATCGGCAAACTGACATGATCGAGCAGTGTTTGCGGTGCCGCGCCGCTGCCACCTTCACCGCCGTCAATGGTGAGAAAATCCGGCGCATATTCCAGTCCGCGGCGGTTGATGCTGTCACATAGCTCATTAATGAAGTTCCATCCGCCGATGGCCGTTTTGATGCCGACCGGCCGTCC
>CAZDYN010000015.1:0-16121 GCA_964509635.1 uncultured Nitrosomonas sp.
CGGGGCCTTGCCTGCCTTCGAAATTCCGGTTTGAAGTCGAGGCGCATCGCTCACCCGCCGTCAAGCGGTCGTCATTCATGGCCAGACACATGGAGCAGCCGGGTTCACGCCATTCAAATCCAGCCGCGAGAAAAATCTTGTCCAGCCCCTCCTGCTCGGCTTTTTGCTTGACCAGACCCGAACCTGGAACCACCAGTGCCTGCTTGATATTAGCCGCGACATGCTTTCCTTTGACGATTTGCGCGGCCGCACGCAAATCTTCAATGCGTGAATTCGTGCAGGAACCAATGAAAATTTTATCGAGAGTGATCTGCTGAATCGGTGTATTGGGTTGCAATCCCATATAGTTCAGTGCCTGCTGCATATCATGGCGCTTTACCTCATCAGTAATGCGCGCGGGATCAGGTACCGCGCCATCAATCGTTGTTACCATTTCAGGTGAAGTGCCCCAGGTTACCTGCGGTTTGATCTGCGCGGCATCCAGAATTACTGTCCGGTCAAAAACCGCATCGGTATCGCTATGGAGTGTGCGCCAGTAAGCAACCGCCCTGTCCCAGAACTCGCCTTGCGGCGCGAACGGCCTTCCTTTGATGTAATCAATCGTGGTATCGTCAACAGCCACCATACCCGCGCGCGCGCCGGCTTCAATCGCCATATTGCACAGCGTCATACGCCCTTCCATGGATAATGCGCGAATAGCGCTGCCTGCAAACTCAATCGCATAACCGGTTCCACCCGCAGTGCCGATTTCGCCGATGATTGCCAAAGCGATATCCTTGGCGGTAACCCCTGCACCCAGTTTACCTTCCACCAGAATACGCATGGTTTTGGATTTCTTCATCAACAGGCACTGCGTCGCCAATACATGCTCGACTTCCGACGTGCCGATACCAAACGCCAGGCACCCGAACGCACCGTGCGTACTGGTGTGCGAATCGCCGCAAACAACCGTCATGCCGGGCAATGTCGCACCTTGTTCAGGACCGATGACGTGCACGATACCTTGGCGCAGATCATTCATTTTGAATTCGGTAATTCCCAATTCATCACAATTTTGATCGAGCGTATCCACTTGCAAACGCGAAATGGGATCATGAATGCCCTGACTGCGGCCGGTAGTCGGCACATTATGATCCGCGACTGCAAGAATGGAATTAAGGCGCCAGGGTTTTCGCCCGGCCAGCTTCAAACTTTCAAACGCCTGCGGGCTGGTCACTTCGTGTACCAGATGGCGATCAATATAGATCAATGCCATACTGTCCGGCGCGTCCGATTCAGTATGAACCACGTGTTGATTCCAAAGCTTATCGTATAATGTCTGCATCAGGCAAAATTTAAAATTCGGTTAACGCGCAATTATCCCATAAAGTTCGCTCATGCAACAAACTAAGCGCACTCTGTAGCTTTAGTTATTGAATGATTTCATTTTCCATACAATTAAAATCAAACCGGCCAATGCCGCTGCAGCACTGATAAAGAACGTAATATCCGCGCCCAGCCAATCCCAGGTATATCCGCTGAATACCGCTCCCAATGCTCCGCCCATCCCATAGGCGATGCTGGTATAAATCGCTTGGCCTTTGGCTTGGTGACGCCCCTGAAAGAATTGATGGATTACCATCATGGCAGCCACATGATGCGCCCCATAGGTTGCCGCATGCAAAATCTGCGCAAAAACAATAATAACCGGCCAATCCACCCACTGACCGATCATCACGAAACGGAGGATGGCGCAGGCAAAACTGAAAATAAGGATATGCTTTAAACGAAAATGCCGCATCAGCCACGGCATGATGAAAAAAATACCGATTTCACAGATTACACCGGTCGCCCATAACCATCCGATGAAACCCTTGTCATAGCCATGTTCGACCAGATAAATGGAGAAAAACGTATAGTAGGCGCCATGCGCAAACAGCATCAGTAAGCTGGACAGCAAAAATGCCATGACTTCCGGGCGCAGGCAAATCTGCCTTACCGTATGAAGCCCGGCGGTGTAACGCATGATTTCTTTTTCAGGAATATGATAAGAAAAAATTACAATACCCAGCTTGAGTCCCAAAACAACCCACAGCAGCCAGACTATTTCCACTCTTTCCAGCAGATAGCCGATACCGACCACTGCCAGAACAAATCCAACCGACCCCCAGGAACGGATACGGCCATACTTGTCGGTATAGTCACCCAGGTGAGACAACGTGATCGCTTCCATCAGCGGCAATGAGGCGCTCCAGAAAAAACTCATCAACAGCATGACGAAAAATATCCAAACAAAAGATTCGCCTGCAAAAAAACCGCAGAAACTCAGAAAACCGCTTATCGCAGCAATTTGCACAACACGCACACGCTTGCCGGTACGATCCGCCAGCCAGCCCCACACAGCGGGTGAAAAAATACGCGTAAATAACAACAATGACATCAGCACGCCGATTTGCAGCGCATTGAATGACAGCGCTTGCAGATACAGGCTCCAATAAGGTGCAAATGCGCCAATAAAGGCAAAATAAAAGAAATAAAAACCGGAAAGGCGCCAGTAAGGAAGTGATGGCATACAGTGAGCGGGTGAATACAGCGATTAAATCCAAGAATCGTTAACTGAAAGCATCAAATTATAAAACTCGCTGAACCGTGCGCCAGTAAACAAATGATTCTTGATTTTCAAAACGCCCATTCTACAAGAATTCAAACCTTCCATGAATTCAAGCAAAACAACTTCTGATTTATCTCCTCTGTCAAAAGCGAAAATCACGGCGCGAATTTTTTATGTGACAGGTAAGAGAGATTCCCTACCCGTCATTGCTCTCCATGCAGACAGAGTTGACAATCCACAAGCCCTTCGATAGTCTCCGTGCACAGATTGGATTTTGTATTTTTACGCACTCGCCATGCGCTGATTAAACTGAAGAAAACGTTGGCAAGATGCAGAACCATCACTTCACGCCTTCATTTCTCAGCCAATCTCAGTTTTGTTTGGTACGTAAATACATTTTTTTCATCTAATTTATATAACTACAAAAAATCGTCAATTTAAAAAGGAGAAAATAATGGAATTGAAAGGATCTAAAACCGAAGGAAATCTGAAAGCCGCTTTTGCCGGCGAATCTCAAGCCAACCGCCGTTATTTGTATTTTGCAGCTAAAGCCGACGTCGAAGGACAAAATGACGTTGCCGCTGTATTCCGTTCTACCGCTGAAGGCGAAACCGGCCACGCGCATGGCCACCTGGAATATCTGGAAAACTGCGGTGATCCGGCTACCGGCATGCCTTTCGGTGCTTCCCGTGATAATCTGAAAACCGCTATCGCAGGCGAAACACACGAATATACCGACATGTATCCCGGCATGGCAAAAACAGCGCGTGACGAAGGGTTTGACGAAATCGCCGACTGGTTTGAAACGCTGGCCAAAGCCGAACGCTCCCATGCCAATCGCTTCCAGCGCGCACTGGATAGTTTAGCCGACTGATTCGTTACACGATAACATCGCTATAGAGTATTGGGGTTTACCTGTCTTTTCTGCGGCTAAACCCCATTTTTGTTGGGTTCAAAAATTTTTGACACGCTGATATTCCCTTATGTCTACTCGTGAAGGCAGTCTCGAAGCACCGAAACGTCACCCCATCGACTGGAAAAATCCTGATTTTTATAACGAAGCCAGCCTGAATCAGGAAATGGAACGCGTTTTCGATATTTGTCATGGATGCCGCCGTTGTGTCAACCTGTGCACGGCCTTTCCGCGCTTGTTTGATCTGATTGACGAAAGCGCCACCGGTGAATTGGATGGCGTCAACAAAAACCAGTTCCGGGAAGTTGTCGATCGCTGTTATCTGTGCGACATGTGCTTCATGACCAAATGCCCTTACGTGCCGCCGCATGAATGGAATATTGATTTTCCGCATCTGATGCTGCGTGCCAAGGCGGTCAAATATAAAAACAAAGGCGCTGGCTTGCGTGACAAATTGCTCTCCAGCACTGATTTGATGGGCAAACTTGCTACCATCCCCGTGGTGGTTCAAACCGTCAATATCCTGAATAAAACACCGGCTGCCCGTAAGTTGATGGACAGTATGCTGGGGATCCATGCCGACAGAAAACTGCCTGAATATACAACCAGCAAGTTCCGCCCTAACGCCAAACCCAACGATATTTTCACGGTAAAAAACGGAGCACGCACACCCGGCAAAGTGGCCATTTATGCCACCTGCTATATCAATTACAACGAACCTGGTATCGGTCACGATTTACTGAAAATACTGGAGCATCATGAAATTCCAGCGCGCCTGGTGGAAAAAGAAGCGTGCTGCGGCATGCCCAAACTGGAACTGGGTGACTTGGCAGCAGTGGAAAAACTCAAAAATGAAAATATTCCTCATTTGCTGAAATTGGCACAGGAAGGTTATGCCATCGTCTCGGCAGTACCCTCCTGCACGCTGATGTACAAACAGGAATTGCCGTTGATGTTTCCGGACGATGAGGCGGTTCAGACCGTTGCTGCCGCCATGTTTGATCCGTTCGAATATCTGGCACTCAGAAATCAGGATAAATTGCTCAAAACCGACTTCAAGAAACCGCTCGGCAATGTGGCCTACCATATCCCCTGCCATCAACGCGTGCAAAATTTCGGTAAAAAAACCCGCGATATACTGCAACTCATCCCGGATACCACCATCCACACTGTGGAACGGTGCTCAGGCCATGATGGCACTTGGGGTGTCAAAAGTGAACATTTTGCGGATTCAATGAAAATCGGCCGCCCTGTTTTCAAACAAATGGCTGCTTCGAACCCAGACTACATCAGCTCCGATTGCGCCATCGCTGCGCGCCATATTGAGCAAGGCATCGGTAAAAGCAAAGCACAGAAATTGCATCCGCTTACTTTGCTTTGCATGGCTTATGATGCCGATACGGCTCACCCAGCAGCGGTTGATTCCGGTCAATCCATTACCCAAGCTACTCCATCAGAAGAGAAACATATGACTGCTATCTCGCGCGACAGCCTGTTGACCTTGGAAGCGTATGCCAAGATCCGGAAAGATTTCCGCACACAAATGATGATGCATAAAAAAACGCGCAAAGTCGCCCTGGGAGAAAATATCACGTTGATCTTCGAGGATGAACTGACTATCCGTTACCAGATTCAGGAAATGCTGCACGTTGAACGCATTTTCCAGGAAGCAGAGATCATTCATGAACTCGAAACATATGCGCCATTGATTCCGGATGGTCACAACTGGAAAGCCACGATGATGATCGAATACCCTGATCCCGCCGTGCGTGCAGCCAGACTGGCCGCACTGATTGGCATCGAAGATAAAGTGTGGGTCAAGATCGCCGGACATGCCGCAGTTAATGCCATTGCCGATGAAGATCTGGAGCGGGAGAACAGCGAAAAAACCTCTTCGGTTCATTTTCTGCGTTTTGAACTCACCGCCGGGATGATTCAGGCGCTTCGTCAAGGCGCTGCACTCAGCATGGGCGTTGATCACCCTGCTTATCACACAACGATTGAGGCTGTTGCCGCCGATGTGCGCGCCTCACTGCTGCATGATCTATCCGCCGCATGAAAAGGATTTTTGTCTTAATATGCGCGGTGTTTCTGCTGGCCTGCGCCAAACCGCCGTTCAAGGACGAATTTGAAAGCGATAAGCCGTGGATCGAGCAGATGACGCAACTCCCCGCTTACCCGGAAACAAACAACCTGATGGCATTCGATGCCGGCGCTGTCACCAGCAACCAATATCTAGTGGATACAACATCCATCAAAATCGGTGAAGACGGCGTTATTCGCTTTACCCTGGTAATCAAATCATCTGCGGGTGCCATGAATGTCAGCTACGAAGGAATTCGCTGTGCCACCAATGAGAGGAAACTATACGCGCTCGGACGAGATGACGGAACTTGGGTGCAACCCCGTGTATCCGAATGGCAGAAACTCGATTTTATCCGGCAATTTTATGCCCAGCGCGAGCTCTCCAAAAATATCTTTTGCCCGCATAAGCAGATTGTCAGCAACACTGAAGAAGCCATTCAGGCGTTAAAGGCCGGCATGCATCGAAGCATTTTCCGCTAGCCGGAGATTGAATCATAATATCGAAATCAGCCTGCTGCATTACCGGAATCACGATTCTCATTTTGTTTATAAATCTATAAACATTCATTATCCCCTATTGTTTTTATGGTAATTAAAGCTCACACTCCGGGTGGGGATAAGTGACTCATTTTTCACACCCCTTTCCTCTGAATCTCGTCGAGGATTAACCCGAGAAATCACTAAAATAAGGAAGAATCACATGAAGAAAAGCTTTAGCTTGTTATTGCCGGGAGCAATAAGTCTGTTTCTCCTCAGTTTCAGTAGTTGGGTAAGTGCAGAAACCGCGCCAGTTTTGAGCGAAGCCCGTATTGTGGCGCAATATAATTACATCATTCATATTCTAGCCATGCTGCTGATTGGTTTCGGCTTCTTGATGGTATTTGTCCGCCGCTACGGATTTGGCGCCGTAACCGGTACTTACCTGGTCGTCGCGGTCGGGCTTCCGCTCTATATTCTGTTACGCGCGAACGGCATCTTTGGCCATCAATTATCGCCGCATACACTGGATTCGTTGCTATTTGCCGAGCTGTCCGTTGCCACAGCGCTCATTGCCATGGGCGCGGTACTGGGACGTCTGCGTGTTTTTCAATATGCCTTGCTGGCGCTGCTAATTGTTCCGCTTTATCTGCTAAATGAATGGATCGTGCTTGATGATGCGATCGGTTACACCACCGGATTCCAGGATACAGCCGGCTCAATCGTTATTCATGCATTTGGCGCGTATTTCGGATTAAGCATGTCCATTGTTCTGACGACCGTCTATCAACGCAGCAAACCGATCGAATCGGATCACACCTCTGACCGTTTCGCCATGCTGGGCTCAATGGTACTCTGGTTATTCTGGCCAAGTTTTGCCACGGCATTGGTACCATTGGAAAACATGCCGCAAACTGTCGTGAATACCTTGCTGGCACTTTCGGGCGCCACCATCGCCACTTATTTTCTCAGTTCCAAATTGCACAACGGAAAAACATCCATGGTCGATATGGCAAATGCCGCACTGGCTGGCGGCGTAGCCATTGGTTCCGTATGTGACGTTGTCTCACCCGCCGGTGCATTTGGCATCGGCTTGCTTGCTGGAGCGCTTTCTGTTCTGGGCTATGTTCTTCTACAACCTCGATTGGAATCCAGATTCAAAATCGTTGATACCTGCGGCGTGCATAACCTGCACGGCATGCCGGGATTATTAGGCGGTCTCAGCGCTTTTCTGGTCGTGCCCGGCATCGCGATTGCCCAATTCAACGGTATAGTCATAACCCTTGTCATCGCCATTACCGGCGGCCTGATTGCCGGCTTCATCGTCAAGGCAACCGGCACCACGCGCGAGCCTTATGAAGATAGTGTAGAATTCACACATCTTGCGGGCCCTGAGACAGAAAATTTGCCGGAACAGCTGCAAACGCGCGTAGAAGTACTGGAAACACGCGCCACGGAAGTAAAACCGCCAATGCCGGCCGAATCGCCTGAGACGAAGGCATTGATAGCAAGACTGGAATCCCGCATCATGGTTCTGGAAGATAGAGCTGCGGCAGCGCAGGTACGAAATACTGAGGAAAAGCCGGAACCGCAGGTTTAATTTATTCGGATTTGCCTTCCCCCGCTGCATGCAGCGGGGTGTTTTAATGTTCTAAACCGGATCACCATTGCGCACAGGTTTAAACACCCTGGTACCGGGATAATAGGTTTTTCCCCATTTTACCAAAGCCTGCAACACCGGGCGCAAGTCTTCCCCTTTCTTTGTTAGCACATATTCGTACCGTACCGGCTTTTGTTGATACGCCTGCTGCAGGACAATCCCGGCGGCTTCCAGTTTTTTTAACCGGTCTGCCAGAATATTGGTCGCTATTCCTTCCGGCGAAGCCAGCAGCTCTCGATAGCGCCTTTTACCCAATAACAGATCGCGGATAATCAATAACGTCCACTTATCGCCAAGCTGATCAAGCGCGCAAGCGACCGGGCAGAATGATCGTTCAAAGAAGGGTCGGTTCGAATCATTCATCACGGGTCAACACGCCTATCAGGGAAATAATCGAATACGGGTAATATAAGTCAGTCACTTGCAATTAACAAGTTAACAAGGTATAGTTGCTTGCATTAAACAAGTAACTCTACCTCCTATTTTATGATGAGGATCACCGGCATGTTGAAACTTTATCAATTTGAACGCACCTGGGGTATTCCCAATTTAAGTCCTTTCTGTTGCAAAATAGAAACCTACTTGCGAATGGCCGGCATAGATTATGAAATTAAACCGGTATTGCCAATCGGCGCACCCAAAGGAAAACTGCCTTATATCGACGATAACGGGAAAATTCTCGGTGATTCCCGGTTCATCGTCGCGTATCTCAAATCAGCCTATCAGGATCTGGATGAAGGATTGACCAGCGTGGAATCCGCAACATCGGTCGCAATGCAGCGCTTGCTCGAAGAACATTTGTTTTGGGCCGCATTGTATTCACGCTGGCACTACACGGATGAAAACTGGCAAATTAACAAGCAAGCGATTTTTGGCGCGCTGCCGCCGGTTATCCGGGATATTGTCGCCAGTCGCACACGGCAAAAAATCCGGCGGCAGATCTATGGTCACGGTACGGGCAGACATCAAACGGATGAGATCTTCGCATTGGGTAAACAGGACATCGATGCACTCTCCGCAACCCTCGGCGGCAACCCGTACTTCTTAGGCGATCGCCCTACCACACTGGACGCATCCGCTTTTGGATTGCTGATCAATATTATCGGTTGCCCGATCGAATCACCACTTAAGGAATATGGTTCGGCACAAAACAATCTGGTGAATTATGTAGATCGCATCAAGCGCGCGTTTTACCATGACTTGCCAAGTGCCTGATATAAAGAATCTCCGGGTGTACTAGCACAAATTTCAGGCATTCCAGTGATGATCGATGTTGAAAGCGGAATGATCCGGGAACCGGAAAACCAGACCGGGCCGCATATTCGCTTTGCACCCAATTGCGCACCCACCGGTTACCCGGTGCTGCCTACCAGTGTAGGCTCCATCTTATTTTGATTCTGCCTATACTTGAAGCATGAGTAGATCGTTATTAAATGTATAAAAATCGAGAGACGCTGCACCAGTTCCGGTTATGGCAAAACGCAATTAACTGGTTATGGGTTCATCGTTTTTATAATCCCGGATCTAACTCGCGATCAGCGTCGATTCAATTTCAGCAAAACTCTTGGCGACATTATTCGGTGGAATCACCATGCCAAGCTGCTTTTCAATTTGCGTCCAGGAGAAAATACCGCATATCCGGGATAACCCGCTGGCATGACCGTCGAGCACCAAAGCGTGCAACCGTTCGCTTTCACGCAAACTGACGACAATGTTACCGACTCTGGCATGCATTACTTCTTCCAGCGGAATGGCTTCCAGCTTTTCCAGCGGCGTCATGATATCCATCACTAGAATCTCATTGTGTTTAACACCCCTTTGCTGAATAAACCGCATGGGTTTTTCGCCCAGAATGTCGGTAGCCGTAATAATCCCGGCTAAAGAATCGTCGTCATTCAAGACCAGCAATGTGCGCACACCGCGTTGCATCATGTAGTTGTTGGCTATCTCCATTGTAATATCAGGTGCGATGACGGCAGCTTGTATTTTACGCAAATCGGTCATGACTTCGGATGCGGGGGAATCCAATGTTACCGGATTGGCTGATGCGGGTTTGGATATCCGTACGGTGCCTGACAGATACTGCACTGCAAGTGATTTATATTCATTCATCATTTCCGTGTACTCCTCAATCAAGAGTTGAAAGGAATCACCTGATTTCAAAATAGATTATCTACCTTGAATAGGTACTCTACGCCGTAAAGAGTTTGGAATCAATAGGCCTAATAGCAATAGGGAAATGCCTACTGGTGGTTATAAATCCATTGCACCAGTGTATCCATGACAATACGGGATTGCCCGGCCTGACCGTGATTAACAAAAAAAACCACAATGATGCGCCGCCCCGACTTATCGAGCAGATAACCCGCCAATGCGCGCACATCATTTAATGCGCCGGTTTTCATGTGCGCCAGCCCTTTCACCGGCGTACCGGTAAAACGGTTTTTCAAAGTTCCGTCCACGGCTGCAACCGGTAGCGAAGAAATAAACTCCGGCATCACCGGGCTGTTGAATGCAGCCAGCAGTAACTGCCCCATGTGCCGCGCGCTGATGCGTTCCTTGCGGGATAGTCCGGAACCGTTTTCCACCACCAGTTCCGGAAAATTCAGCTGCTTGCCGGCCAGCCATTGCCGGATGGCCGCATCGGATCTGGCGAGTGTCGCTGGCGCATTATTGATCGCCCCATCACTCGTACCCAGCGTCAAATAGAGTTGACGCGCAGCGATGTTGTTACTGAATTTATTGATGCCACGGATGATATCCGCCAGTGGCGGTGATTGATAAATCTTCAATGGCGGCAAATTTTGCGGTGTCCGGCCTGACATCACATCGCCATGAAACAAACCGCCCTGCTGCGCCCATAGGCGCTTAAACAGATCACGGGTATAAATCGCGCTGTCCTGTAAACTCAACATGTATGATTGCTTTCCACATTGCCGGGGAAAACTGCCGTTCAGAACCACGGTAAAATTATTCCTGTCTTCCTTCCCGGGAAGGGCATCAATCGTCAGCAAGTTTTGCCAGTTCCCGCATGCACCCTGGATAAGCTTCAAGTTATTCTGCACCTGCAAGGATTCCGGCAACGGATCCACCACGACGCGCACCGCATTCTTTTCCGGCTGGGGAAACAGATGGATAGTGGATGTACGGTAATTAACCAGCAATGCTTCCGGCAGCACGTTGTAAGTGCGGTATGGCTGTCCGTCAAACCCGCCCGGATCGTCATCCGGAATATCATAATGCGAATGATCCAGAATCAGATTGCCTTTAATCTCACGTAATCCGGTTTGCCGCAAGCGATGAATCAACAACCAGAAATTCTCCAGATCCAGCTTGGGATCACCATACCCTCTGATAATCAGGTCGCCATGCAATACACCATCCATCATCTTGCCATTGGCATACAGCATGGTCGGCCAGGTATACGCCGGTCCCAATAACTCCAACCCGGCATAGGTTGTCAGCAATTTCATCACCGAAGCCGGATTCATCGCCGCATCCGCATTAACCGCCACGATCGGCTGGCTTTTGCCAATTTCCTGTACGTACACGCCTATCGCCGTTTCCGGAATGGCCAATTGCTGCAGCTTTTGCTGAACGGTCAGAGGCAATTCATGTGAGAAAGCAGAAGCCGGAAGCGCGCTGCACAGAACCTGCAAGCCGAGGCAGAGATAAATACGGAACATTCTTGTCAGTGAACGCTAATCGCTATTTCTTCCCCTTGCACATTGCAAACCCGTCATCCCAACCCATACGGTATTGCCCGTCCTTGTCATAGCGGTTGAGATCTTTAAAGGCCCAGCTTGTTCTTTTGGCGGTTTCACAACCATCAATGTAGCCTTGCTGAGTGCTCACCGGATAACCGGTCAGGTTGTATTTAGGCTTTGCACTCTCCGGTAACGGACCTGCCGGACGCTCGGGTTTTCTGGCTGGAAGCTGATATTTCGGCTGCTCAATGGTACTGCAAGCGGAAATAATTAATACAATCAGGATAATAAAAAATGATAAACGATAACGCATGACTCATACCTTTGATAATGACTTAGCAGGCGTTGAAAAACTGTCGGTATTGCCACGCAATAGTGTTAAAAACCGGCCCGAAATGCTCATTAGCATATCGCTTTTTCGCCTGTTTTTGCCTTGCATCGGCTACTTTAAATAAATTTGTCAACGACTTGCAATATAAACATTACAAAACCGATTTCAATAACTGGCCCATCTCAGCGGGATTACGGGTAACTTTAATGCCGCAGGATTCCAGCACTTCGAGCTTCTCCTGCGCCGTTCCCTTGCCGCCGGAAATAATCGCTCCGGCATGACCCATGCGCTTGCCGGGCGGCGCGGTTACACCGGCGATGAACCCGACCACCGGCTTGCGCATATGATCTTTCACCCAGCGCGCGCAATCCTCTTCATCGGTGCCACCGATCTCGCCCACCATCAGCACCGCATCGGTTTCGTCGTCGTCGTTGAACAACTGCATGACATCCAGGTGTTTCAAGCCATTCACCGGATCGCCGCCGATTCCGATGCAGGTGGATTGTCCAAGTCCTAGCGCCATCAACTGCGCCACCGCTTCATACGTCAATGTGCCGGAGCGCGAAACTACACCGATACGGCCTTTTTTATGAATATAGCCGGGCATGATACCGATTTTGATTTCGTCCGGTGTGATGATACCCGGACAATTTGGACCGATCAGCCGGGTTTTCCTGCCCTGCATTTTATAACGCGTGCGGATCATATCGCGCACCGGGATACCTTCGGTGATACAAATCACCAGATCCAGCTCGGCTTCCACGGCTTCGTCAATCGCCGCTGCGGCAAAAGGCGGCGGCACGTAAATGACCGAAACGTTGGCGCCGGTTTGCTGTTTCGCTTCCCTAACGGTGGCATATACCGGAATGCCTTCAAAATCCTCGCCGGGTTTGCGCGGATTCACGCCGGCGACAAAACATTCCTTGCCGTTTGCGTAATCACGGCACATGCGCGTATGAAACTGGCCGGTTTTTCCGGTAATACCCTGCGTGATGACACGGCTGTTGCGATTAATGAGAATGGACATGACTGACTGCTCCTTCAATGGATAATCATGTTTAGAATGAATGTACTTTAGCCGCAACAACCGCTTTCTGTGCCGCATCGGCCATATTATCCGCCGAAATAATGGTCAGCCCGGAATCAGCCAGAATCCTTTTGCCAAGATCGACGTTAGTGCCTTCCAGCCGCACCACCAGTGGCACGGTTAACCGCACTTCACGGGCCGCGGCTACCACGCCTTGCGCAATCACATCGCATTTCATAATGCCGCCGAAGATATTGACCAAAATGGCCTGCAACCTGGAGTTACGCAGCATCAGCTTGAACGCTTCGGTTACCTTATCCGCTGTTGCACCGCCACCGACATCGAGAAAATTGGCGGGATTGCCGCCATATAATTTAATGATATCCATCGTTGCCATCGCCAAACCCGCACCGTTCACCAAGCAGCCGATATTGCCATCGAGCGGAATATACGATAGTTCGTGTTTCGATGCTTCGATCTCCACCGGATCTTCCTCATCCAGATCGCGCAGCGCAACGATCTCGGGGTGGCGGAACAGGGCATTATCGTCAAAATTCATTTTGGCATCGAGCGCCATCACTTGCTGTTCAACGGTTAACACCAGCGGATTGATTTCCAGCAACGATGCATCGGTTTCATCAAATGCCCGGTACAAGCCTTGCAGTAATGCTACGGCACCTGATAGGCTGTGCCTCGGAATGCCGATTTTCTGCGCCATTTCTTCCGCCTGCAGTTGACTCAAACCCTCGATCGGATCAATAAACATTTTATAAATTTTTTCCGGGGCTTCCGCTGCGACTGTTTCGATATCCATGCCGCCTTCCGAACTTGCCATCAGGCACACACGTTGTTGCCGCCGATCCACCACCATACCAACATAGAGTTCCTTCTCGATCTGCACGCCCTGCTCGATGAAAAGCCGATGCACCACCTGCCCTTCCGGGCCGGTTTGGTGCGTCACTAGCCGCATGCCCAAAATCTCCCTCGCACGCTGCCGTACTTCATCCAACGATCTGGCTATTTTCACTCCGCCACCTTTGCCACGCCCGCCGGCATAAATCTGCGCTTTGACCGCCCATACCTCGCCACCCAATTGCTTCGCGGCATGCACCGCTTCATCGACACTGAAGCAAGCAATACCTTTTGGCGTGACAACGCCATATTTTTGCAAAATCTCTTTTGCCTGGTATTCGTGAATTTTCATCGATACATCCTCAACAGTATGATCTTGGATCCCAATATCAGCAGTATATCCTAATCGTTCAGCAGCTTCGAAAGATCGATTAAGATTCTCACGAAGGTCAGCACAACACAAGGAAGCAAAGATTATAGAAGAACACATCATGTCGATCACGTGCACATGTGCATCAGTATTCCGCCGAAATATGCGATAAAGCGTGTGGGGTACATCAAGGGAAAGAGTGCAATTGCGATAGCGAAGCGCTTCGGAGGTCGAATAAAGAATTTTACTGGCGATGTTTTCTGGGCTCGAGGAATATTTTATTTCGACGTTTAGGCTTGATGACGGGGTGGTCGGAACGTACACCTGCAACCAGAAACATGATGATGAGCGTTACGGCCAAATGAAACTGGATGCGTAGCCGCCTTGGGCGGCTCATGATTTAGGGTGCCTTTAAGGTACTCACCGAATAAGTCTCCGGTTTTGCCGGAGGTAATTTAACCTTAACAGATCGAAATGCACTTAGTGCTCTTTTAATGATTCATTTACAGAAGATTCTAATTGTTGAAAATGCTGTTTTGCATACGTAAAAAGACTAAATCGATTTTTAATGCCTAATTTACTAAAAATAGAAGTTAAATGATTGCGCAACGTATGTTCACTCATACATAATTTGGCTGCAATCTGTTTATTTTGCTCCCCCCCCGTTCCATCTGAAAATGCTCTGAGAATCAGACATTCTTTACGAGTAAGCATGGTGATTTTTTCAGTATTTGAATCAGAAGAAATTTTTCCTCGGATTCGCGAGTTTTGGAGAAGAATGCGGCCTGTCGTTATTCGATCCAGCCATAACTCTCCGTTATGAATCTTCTCTATAGCTCTCAGTATTGTTTGCATTGATTCTTTTCTATGCAACACACCTCGGGCACCGCTAAGAATAGCGCGGTCAATTACATCTTTATCTTGCGTCTCAGTAAAGACCACAACTCGTGTATTTCCATTACTCGAAAAATCCGGAATATTACTTACACAATCAATATCGTCTAAAAAAATATTCAAAAGAAGAATATCTGGTTGTTTTTCCAGAATAGACCTTTTGGCATCAGAAATATTCGTTACAGTACCAACGACTTCCATTCGTGGTTTCTCGCCATTTATGAGCTTTTCCAATCCCCAAAGAACTATTTGTTGATCATCAACTAATAAAACACGGATTGGTTGCGTAGGAAATTGCTTGATCAAATTTTTTGTTTTATCAATACCGTAATATTGGCAAAAACAAGATTCAAAATCAGAGTGATCATTCTCAATACTTTTGTTGATATCGCAACCCAATGCCGTAGCTATTGACATAGTACGCTGCACAATCAAATCAGTAGCATAAGCGGTAAAATAAATGGATAGATTGGAATGATCTGTTTGTATACTTAACTGTTGCGCTAAATGAATACCATCGCAATCATTCAGCTCCATATCTGTCAAAATCAGATCGGGTTTGTCATTCTTTACCCTTACTAAAGCTTCTTGGTTTGAAGTACAAATACCAATAATATTATATTCCCACTCTTCGAATATATCTTTTAATGTCTTGCCAGAGACGTATTTATCCACAACCACTAATATCCTAGCTTCATTCATTCGTTTATGCGAAATTCTAGCAAGTACGCGTTCTGTTTTGTTGGCCATTTATCTTTACCTTTAAACAGTTCTACTATTCAATTTTAACACACCACTCCTTAGCTTGTTACAGAAGTAACGGAAGAAAGACTTGAATTCATCTACATATTCTATATTTTTTAATTACTTAACAAATACGTTAAGTAATTAAGTGATATTTTCCAAATTAAACTATCCATTCTCTTATCGATTTGTGCGGATTAGTATGAAAATTTGTTCAGATATACTTCTAATTTAAAAGTATATTTTGTATTGCATAAATTTATAACTGTTCTATTATTATTAATTAAGCAATTATTGCTGCACAGTTCAAACTCTTAATTCAATTTCTATTTAAAATAAACATACATATTTAAGCTTATTTTCGGCTTTAATTTATATAACTTTAAATATTTCTTGAATATTCTTTTACTAGGGTCTGTTGACATTTCACATAGGTAGCCACAGATATCCACATGCCATGGCTACCATACT